>CAZJBB010000005.1:0-44380 GCA_964543995.1 uncultured Bacteroidales bacterium | reverse complement strand
CAATAAAGATGGGGAACCTTTGGCTTCATCCCCGGAAAACATCATGATTAAAGCACACCAGGTTTTAAAGCAACAAACCGGCTTCGAATTTGAAGTGATGGGAGAGCTTGAGTATTATGTGATCAGCCCCTCAGAGGAACTCTTTAATGCCACAGACCAAAAGGCTTATCACGAGTCTGGTCCTTTTGTGAAATGGGAAGCTTTTCGCACTGAAGCCATGTTAGCAATTGCTCAAACCGGTGGCCAAATCAAATATGGACATTCGGAGGTTGGAAACTTCACATTAAACGGCTTGAATTACGAACAAAACGAAATCGAATTCACCCCGGCTCCATTAGAAAAAGCTGCCGACCAATTATATATCGCCAAATGGATTCTTAGAGAACTCGCTCTCAAATATGGAGTTAATCTCACTTTTGCTCCAAAAATTACTGCCGGAAAAGCAGGAAGTGGCTTGCATATTCACACCAAGCTTACCAAAAACGGGAAAAGCGTAATGTTAGAAAACGCTAAGCTTAGCGAAACCGCAAAAAAATTAATCGCCGGATATCTTTCTCTTGCACCCTCTTTAACTGCTTTTGGAAACACCAATCCTACTTCTTACTTCCGCTTGGTACCACACCAAGAAGCACCTACCAATATTTGCTGGGGCGACAGAAACCGTTCGGTTTTAATTCGAGTTCCCTTGGGTTGGACCAATGCCAAAAATATGATATGCAAGGTCAATCCTTTGGAAACTTGTGTAAATACCGATTTTTCGGAAAAACAAACGGTAGAATTTCGGTGCCCGGATGGTTCTGCAGATATTTATTTATTATTGGCCGGTTTAACCGTAGCTGCTTGCTATGGCCTTGAAATGAAAGAGGCTATTGATTTCGCTGAAAAGCGCTATGTGGATATTAATATTTTTGAGGAAAAACATAAAGATAAGGTTCAGAATTTATCAAAACTCCCCGTTTCTTGTTATGACTCAGCCGATCAGCTCCAAAATCAAGCTGCCTTGTACTTAAAATATGATGTTTTTACGCAAAGCATGATTGATGGGGTTGTCAAAAAACTGAAAGACTATCAAGATGAAAATTTGATGGAAAAACTTCAAAATGATAAGGAAGGTATGTTGAAGTTGGTAGAAAAATATTTTCATTGCGGCTAATTAAGTTCAAAAATCACAAAAACAGACAAACTGGCATGCGCAAAAAACAAAAACAAGACATAATGTCATTGTTTTGATGGTTTTTTGTATTTGGAACATAATTTGAAAACCGAAGTTTATAAAATTTATAAACTAAAAATAGGAGATCAATATTATGAACTTAATCAGATGGAATTACAAGCCGGGTTTACCCGAAGTTTTTGAAAACATGTTTAAACATGATTTTTTCAATGAAATGAAAGATTACAATTATCTTCCTGCTGTAAACATTGTGGAAGAAGAAAACAACTTTGAACTGCATGTTTCTGCCCCGGGGTTAAATAAGGAGGATTTCAAAATCAACCTTGAAAACGAAACCCTAACCATTTCTTCAGAAAAAAAAGAAGAAAAAGAGGAAACCAAGAAGAATTACAGTCGAAAAGAATTTTACCATGGATCCTTCAGCCGGAGTTTCAGTTTGCCACAAACCATCAACCGTGAAAACATCAGTGCCGAGTATGAAAATGGTATCTTAAAAGTGGTACTTCCTAAAAAAGAAGAAGCTAAAGCAAGTTTGTCGAAGGAAATCAAAATTGCCTAATTTCAACAGTGCAATAAAAAAGGAGGAAACAACCTTTCCTCCTTTTTTTTATAGATATAATAAACTCTGTCCTTATGCTTTGATAGTAGTAAAATTGATTTAATTTTGCTTTCGTAATAAAAACCGAATTTTTATTGCAGTAAAATTACTTCAACATGCATAAAATCAGTCAACACCCCATTCTCCCCATTCCTCAAACCACAAAAAGTAGTTTTCAATTTAACGGAAAAACCATTGCAGCCGAAGAAGGTTTTAGTATTGCCGCGGCATTGCATCAAGCAGGGTATCCCATTCACAGTCATAGTTTAGATAACAGAAATCGAAGTCTTGAATGCGGCATTGGTAAATGCGGTGCTTGCGAGATGCTGGTCGATGGAAAAATTCGAAGAGTATGCATCACTTTGTGCGATAATGTTAAAGAAGTATCCGAAATTCCGAAAGATTATACCCCTTCGATATTAGATGTTGATAGAAAAGAAGGGTTTAAGGTTTATAAAACCAAAGTAGTAATTATTGGAGCCGGTCCTGCCGGTTTAGCAACTCGTGAAATCCTGAATCAACACCAAGTTTCCAATATTGTAATCGACAGCAATGCTAAAATTGGCGGTCAGTTCAATATGCAAACCCATCAGTTTTTCTTTTTCGAAAAAACGAAAAAGTACGGCGGGATGCGAGGATTCGAAATTGCCGATGTGTTGGCCGGAGATGACCATTCAGGTATTTTATTGAACTCCACCGTTTGGGATATTTTAGAAGGCAACCGCATCGTGGTCAAAAACTTTAAAACAGAAGAAATCTTTTTTGTGGATTGTGATTACTTTGTTGTGGCCGCCGGTGCCATTCCGTTTACCCCCAGTTTCTTAAACGATGACTTACCTGGCGTTTATACCGCTGCGGTAATTCAGAAAATGATGAATATGGAATTGACTTTATTGGGGAAAAACATTTTAACCGTTGGCGCAGGAAACATTGGTTACCTTACCAGTTATCAGCTTACACAAGCCGGAGCAAAAGTTAAAGCCATTGTGGAAGCCTTGCCCAAAGAAGGCGGATTTCCTGTTCAGGCAAATAGGGTTAGAAGATTGGGCATTCCGGTTTTACTTTCTCACATGATTATCGAAGCCATTCCGAATGAAAAAAGAGACGGCATTATTGGCGCCGTGGTGGTGGAAGCCGAAAATTTTAAACCCATTCCCGGAACCGAAAAAATTATTGATGGGATTGATGCCATTAATATTTGCACCGGTTTGATTCCTGATAACGATTTGCTGGTCAAAGGACGAGAAATGTTTGGACGAAATTGCTTTGGGGCAGGGGATGCTATTCGTATCGGTGAAGGTACCAGTGCGGTGTTGAGAGGGAAGCAGGTGGCTTATGAAATTCTCGACAGCATGGGCTCCAACTACAATTATGATCACTATCTGGATGTTTCTAAAGAATATTTCGATTCCCAACAACATCCCTTTAAAGTCATAGAAAAACCTTTTATGCCTTCGGAAGAACGCATGAAAAAACCTTTCGTTTTAATAGACTGCTTATATGGATTTGCCTGTAATCCTTGCGCCTTTTCTTGTCCACATGGAGCCATTACCAAATCTTCATCCAGCACCGTGCCTCAAATCGACTTTGGTAAATGTATCGGCTGTATGGACTGTGTGTATCAATGTCCGGGATTGGCCATCTTTGGGTATAATATCGACAAGAAAACACTGTTTATCCCGGTCGAATTTGATGTTGAAGAAGGGAAAGCCGTTTTTCTGGTTGACAACCAAGCGAACATCATTACCGAAGGAAGAATTGATAAACTTCTGAGAAAACCCAATAAAACCCATATTGCCCGTCTTAAAACCGAAAACGAATTGCTTCGAGAAGAATTTCTGAAAATTACCGGATTTATCATTAAAGAAAATTATCCCGAAAAAATTCAGCTTTTACCCAACAAAAACGATGAAAGCCCGGATATGTATCTATGCCATTGCGATGATGTGAAAGTTGAGGAGGTGATGCATTTGGTTGGCGACCGTAAGTTTATTTCGGTAGAGGAAGTAAAGCACAATACCCATTTGGGCATGGGCCCTTGTCGAGGCAAACGGTGCATTCCTCGACTTCGTCAGAATTTGAGAGCCAAAGGAATCCAATTGGTGGGTCAAGCCACACCTAGGGGGCCGCTTTCGAATCAGATTTCCTTAGGGGAGTTATATCCTAATGGACTTCACGACCAGGTGATTCCGGATATTCATAAAAACAAAGTGCAACAGGTGGAAGTGGCCTCCTTAGTTGCCGGCGGAGGAATTGGCGGTTCATCTTTGTTCCGGTATTTGGCCGAAGCAGGAAAGAAACCTGTATTGCTCAACCATGGCTTTGGTTCCTCCTGGCGCAATATTGCCGGAGGCCGACCCGTGTTTAGTGTTCCGGAATTGGCCGATATTGCCAAGCACAATTTAGAGATCTTCAAAGATTTACAAATAAAATCAGAAATTGATTTCCGATTAATTCATTACGTCACTTTTGCGCATGACGATAAGATGTATAAGGCTTTAGAGGAATCCATGGCTTGGCAAGATGCCGTGATGTTGAGTCCGGATAAATTCAAACATGAAATTTCTCCTTTTTATAATTCAAAAAACCAAATTTATCAGGCGGCCTTAAAAACCAAAGATTGCTGGCAGGCCACACCGGGAAAAGTAATTGAAGTCCTTCGTCAAATAGGAATTCAACAAGGAGGAAGCTTGCTCGAAGATTGTGAATTGATTGATGTAGAAAAAGTGGATGGCAAATTTAAGGTTCTGGTTCGCAATCACGACAACTCCTATACCGAATACCATACCCCTGTTTTTATCAATGCCATGGGAAGTAATGGCTGGAAGTTTGCCAAAGCCCTGAATATCGAAACCGGATTATATCCTGTAAAGCATCAGGCTTTTATTACCCGTCGATTACCCATGCTGGGGGTTAATGGTCAGCCACTCGATATGCTCATTGATAGAAGGGCTTATAAAGGATTTACAGCGGTCTATGGACAACAGTTAGCCGATACCGGACAAATTATTGCTTGCGCCTCTCCTCAAATCGAACCCTTGGAAACCGATAAAGACCTTCGCTTCAACTCCAGAGAATTCATTGAAATTGTTTCAGAAGTTTTTGTAAACTGGATTCCTGAAATATCTTCTGTGGGATTCCAAGCGCTTTGGTCGGGCTATTATATAGAGCCTAAGATGGTTATCGATACCGATTTGGGTCTTTTCTTGGGCTTAAAAGGGCAGGGATTTATGCTCGGACAGTATCTTGCTAAAATATATGTTGACAAACTCATGGGAAAAGAGTTTCCTTCTTATTTCGAACGATTGAAATTGGGTGGAGATGGCATATTGGAGAAAGCGTTTAAATAGGATTGGGCCGATTTTCGATTTCGCAGGCAGGATTTTGAGTCGTCACGAATTAATAATTAACCATTGATAATGAGTATAAAAGAAAAAGGAATCTTGCCTTGGATTATTTATTTTACCCTGGCGCTGATATGGGGAAGTTCTTTTATATTAATGAAAAAAGCACTAATTACTTTCTCGAGTCTTGAGTTGGGTGCCTCTCGAATTGTAATTACGTTTTTGTTTTTATTACCCTTTACCATTAAACGCTTTAAAACCGTTCCGAGGAAGGTGTGGAAATTTATCGGTATAGCGGGTTTGATTGGAAATGGCATTCCGGCATTCTTCTTTGCTTACGCTCAAACCGGTATCGACAGTTCAACGGCAGGGATATTAAACTCCCTAACTCCCTTGTTTACCATGATTGCTGGTTTATTGTTTTTCAATACCTCCACCCGTTGGTATAATCTATTGGGATTAATCATTGGTTTATTGGGCGCTTTGGGTTTGATGATGATCAGTGGTGGGAAAAGCTTACAGTTTAACTTTTCCTATGGAATCTTTATTATTGTAGCTACCATGCTGTATGCGGTGAATGCCAATTTGCTGAAAAAGTTCCTTCACTCGGTAGATGCCATTACCATAACGGCTTTTGCTTTTTTCATTATAGGTATTCCGGCGACTTTTTATTTATTTTTAGGTACCGATTTTTTGAATTCTGTAACCCACAAAGCCAATGGATGGGAAGGCTTAATGTATGTCAGTATATTGGCCATTGTTGGTACTGCCCTTTCGGTAATAGCCTATAATAAGTTAATAAAAACCACGACGGCTGTTTTTGCTTCTTCGGTCACCTATCTCATGCCGGTAATAGCCTTATTATGGGGCGTTTCTGATGGAGAGTTGTTCACTTGGTCTCACTTACTTTGGATATTATTGATTGTTGTTGGTGTTTTTTTGGTGAACAAGAAGGTAAAGAGTGAAAAAGTGAAAAGTGTAGAAAGTGAAAAGTAAAAAGGTGTGTCATCAAAGTTGACTGAAGCTTGAAAAAGAACGAAGTTTTTTACCGCAATGGGCAAAGGATTTTCACAAAGGGCCAAGAGACTTTTCCACTGGTTATGAAAACCAATTTGCTTACAGACAACAGAAAAGAAAAAATTCTCAATTGAATAGGAATACAGAAACCATGACCGAAATGGATTTGAAAATACTAAGAAATGAGTACATAAGGAAAATTTACCCTTCTTCTTTGGTTTCTTTGATCCTTATTCTTATTATTTGGATTTACTACGGATTTCATAAAAACGATGGTCTATTATCTATGTTATTGGGAATATTTGCTTTATTAATAGGTGTTGTGGTTTTCATTATTATTACTCCAAATTACCGGAAAGACTTGAAATGTAAAAAAGTTTCCATAGAAAAAGCAGTGGTTGAAGACAAAGAATATATTTTAGATTATGAAGCAGGAAGTGCTTCTTTGCCAGTAAGTTTGCTTTCAATCCTTTTTATTAAGAAGATCGCACAACGTGAGATGAATGAGGTGCATATATACAGCATCTTAGCCGGAGGAGAAAAATATTATCTTGACAAAATCAATTTCGATAAGATAGAAATCGGAAGCAATATCTTAATTCGTAGGACGGAAAATACTCATCAATTTTTAGGCATTGAAGCAGTTTAATAAGGCCACGCTTTATATAGCAAGTCGTGCATTAGCTATAACTTATGCTAGATCCTATAGCATTCTATTCATTTATTTCTCAATAAATTATATGTAATTCAGGATTTCTACTTATTTTTGTGAGGGAAGGATGAATATAAAGTCGTTTTCAGAAAACATGAAAAAGAGATGGGTACTTTTACTTTTTATCATTTTGAATATCGGGCAAATAATAGCCCAACAGAAAGAGAATATTCTAACAACGAATGACTCTCTAAAAATAAAACTGGAGAACTTTTTGAAAAACGCAAAACCGATCTTAGGGTATCGTTTTGTGGTGATGGGCGATTTTAATGGAGACCATAATACCGATACCCTGTATGAAAGATTTACCGACTCTACTTTTCAACAGGAGGCTCCCAAATATTATGATAGCCCGGATACCAATTTTGATTATTTTGATATGATTTTTGTAAATGAATATCTTAATAATCAATCATTTATTGAATGGAAAAAGGAGAACACAAGACTAAGCGGGGGGCAATTGGGTTTTCATTATATAGAAAACTGTGGAGATATTAATTTGGATGGGAAGGATGAATTACTGCTTGTAAAACAATGGCCTGATATGTCAAATTTAAATCATGCCTATATTTACACATTTGAGAACAAGTGTTGGAAAGAAATATATTCAATCCCTGTTTGGGAATGGCAATTTCCTCCCACTCCATCCGCAAGCATGATCCCGGGAATGTTTGGTGATTTCCAAGTGGGTATAACGGAAAGCGACTCTATTGGTAAGATGATGGAAGATTCACTAAAAGCATTCAGGTTTATTACCTATTATCCCGACCAATCTATAGAGTTTAGCGGAATGAATCCAATTCCCCTCTATGAAAATGAAAAAGCAGAAAAAGAATTTAATTCAATTGGAGATCAGGCCTATTTAAAAAAGCATTTTAAAAAAGTATATTTGAATAATGCACCTTATCTAAAGGACCTTAAAAACCCATCGATATATTATAAGGCAGAAGAAATAGAAAGCAGCGAAAATAAAAAGGTTATTCTCTTTGATATTGAAGATCCTGCAGGAATGTTTACTACAAGAATTTACCTAAATCATCCAAAATCCCCATTTACCAATAATCACAAGCGACAAAAAAAATGAAAACAAAACAACTTTTAACAATCATGCTTACTCTATTTTGCATGAGCATAAATGCACAGTATCAGACATGGCAATGGGCGAAAAGCACAGGTGGGTCTAGCAGTGATATTGCATCTTCCATTTCTACCAATGCTGCGGGTAATACTTTCATGGTTGGATCCTTTTCAAGTCCTTCCATCACTTTTGGCTTAACTACTTTAACAAACTTGGGTAGTTCTGATGTTTTCCTCGCAAAATACGATGCCTCAGGCACACTGCTTTGGGCGAAAAGCGTAGGTGGCGCAAATGATGATATTGCAACCTCCATTTTTACTGATGTTGCTGGTAATATTTATATAACGGGATATTCCGGAAGTCAAACGATGACCTTTGGTAATACAACATTAACAAGTTCAGGCAGTTGGGATATTTTCCTTGCAAAATACGATACGAATGGAGGGCTCCTTTGGGCGAAAATGCAGGGTGGTCCTAGTGATGATCAAGCAAAGTGCGTAACCACCGATTTATTGGGTAATGTATATATAGCGGGTAATTTTCAAAGTAACACCCTCTCATTTGGCTCTTATACTTTAACGAATCCATCTTTAATTGCTGATGATATTTTCATTGTTAAATATAACCCTGCCGGAACGGTTCTTTGGGCGAAAAGTGCTGGAGGAACCTATTTTGATGCCCCATCTTCACTTACCACCGATGCATTTGGAAATGTTTATATGGCAGGTGCTTTTCAAAGTAATGATATCAATTTTGGCACAACCACTTTAACGAATGCAAATCAATATAGTAATGATATTTTTCTTGCAAAATACGATTCTATTGGGAATATACTTTGGGCGAAAAGTGCCGGAGGAATCAATAGTGATGTTGCGAGATCTATTGCTACCGACACATTTGGAAATGTTTATATGGCTGGACATTTTCAAAGCCTAAGTATCAATTTCGGTTCTACTATTTTGACAAATGCAGATATTTCTGGCAACACTTCTGATATTTTTATTGCCAAATATAATTCCGCTGGTATTATTCAATGGGCAAAAATTGCGGGAGGAGCCACTGAAGATCAAATCCATTCAATTCATTTGGATGCTTCCGAAAATGTTTTTGTGTCGGGATATTTTGATAGTCCAAGCATTGCCCTCGGTTCCACTACTTTGACAAATGCAGACAATACCGGCTACACTTCTGATGTTCTTCTTGCAAGTTACGATTCTATAGGTAATGTGGTTTGGGCGAAAAGAGTAGGAGGAGTCAATAGTGATGTAGCGGAATCTATTTCTACTGATGGTACCGGAAATGTTTATGTAGCTGGTGTTTTTCAAAGTAATAATATCAATTTCGGCTCCACGACTTTATTAAATTCAAGTATTGATGATGATATTTTTCTTGCCAAGCTTAGCAAAGAACCCAATGAGATTGAACATTTGGTAGGACAAAATTACTTTTCCGTTTTTCCCAATCCTTTTTCTTTACAAACAACCATACAGACAGATGTTTATTTAAACAATGCAAACTTGACCGTCTATAATACATACGGACAACAAGTTAAGCAACTCAAAAACATTACAGGAGAAAATATAACACTGCAACGTGGAACTTTAACAAGTGGTATTTACTTTGTTCAACTAACACAAGGCAACAGCATATTGGTAACCGAAAAATTGTTTGTAACCGAAAACTGAAAACAGAAAAGAAAGTGTCATTTATTTCACTTTCCTAACTTTTTACACCAATTTATTGACCATGTCGGCTAAACGGTTGGAATATCCGTTTTCATTATCGTACCAAGAAATTACTTTTACGATATTTCCACCAATAACTTGAGTCAGTCCTGAGTCGAAGATGGAAGAGTGGGGGTTGCCAATAATATCCACGCTAACAATGGGATCGGTACAATATTCCAAGATGTTTTTCATGGTGGTTTCAGAAGCTTTTTTCATGGCTTCGTTCACTTCTTCTTTGGTAACCGATTTATATAATTGACAGGTTAAATCAACAATGGAACCATCCGGTGTAGGCACTCTCATGGCTAAACCGTCTAATTTTCCTTTAAGCTCAGGAATCACTAATCCAATCGCTTTTGCAGCTCCTGTTTTGGTTGGAATAATGGAAACGGCTGCCGCACGGGCTCTTCTTAAATCTTTATGTGGAGCATCTAAAATAATTTGATCGTTGGTGTAGGAGTGAACCGTATTCATCAATCCTTTTTCAATTCCAAAATTATCGTTTAACACTTTTGCTATTGGAGCCAGACAATTGGTGGTGCAGGAGGCATTGGAAACCAATTGCAGGTCTTTATTTAACAGATGTTCGTTTACGCCTAAAACAATAGTAGCATCCACATCTTCAGGATTGTCAGAAGGAACACTCAACACTACTTTCTTCGCTCCTGCCTGAATATGTTTCATCATTTTTTCGCGGGTACGGAAAACACCGGTAGATTCAATGACCACTTCCACCGCTAAAGCACTCCAAGGAAGATTTGCCGGATCCTTTTCGGCATATATTTTTATTTTCTGACCATTAACAATGATGCTGTCCCCTTCTGCTTTTACTTCGCCGGGGAAGCGCCCGTGAACGGAATCGTATTTTAATAAATAAGCAAGGGTTTGCGCATCGGTTAAGTCGTTAATGGCAACCACATGAATGTTTTCTTTTTTTAGCAACGCTCTGAAGGTAAGTCTGCCAATTCTACCAAAGCCGTTAATGGCGACATTTATTTTTGTCATAGGGATGTGTTTTGAAAATTTGATGCAAAATTACATATTTTCCTGTTGACAACATAAAAAAACCGTATCTCAATTACGAAATACGGTTACAAAACAAACAGAAAAATAATTATAAATTTGATTCTACAAAGTCCCAATTCACCAAATTCCACCAGGCGTCTAAATAATCCGGGCGACGGTTTTGGTAATCAACATAATAGGCATGTTCCCAAACATCGCAAGTGAGAAGCGGTTTCATGCCGTTTTTCATAGGATTTCCGGCATTGCTTTCTTGAACAATTTCGAGGCTACCATCTTGTTTTTTTACCAGCCAAGCCCAACCTGATCCAAATAGCGTAACCGCAGATTGTGAGAACTTTTCTTTAAAAGCATCAAAACTTCCGAAATACTTATTGATTTCTTCGGCAATTTTTCCTGATGGAGCACCTTTGCCATTGGGGGTTAGGCAGTTCCAATAAAAAGTATGATTCCAAATTTGAGCGGCATTGTTAAAAATACCTCCTGAGGACTTCATAATAATTTCTTCCAATGTTGAATCGGAAAATTCCGATCCTTCTACCAATTTGTTTAAATTGTTTACGTAAGTTTGATGGTGTTTCCCATAATGGAATCCAATTGTTTCGGCTGAGATAACAGGTGCTAGTGCGTCAGCAGCATAAGGCAGGGGGGGTAATTGAAATGACATATATTTAAGGTATTGGTTATGTTTTACAAATATAAGAAACAATTTTCAGTAAATGTTGTTCAATGAACTCGTTTTTTTTCAATAAAAAATTCAAGTTTGCAAAAAAATAACATCTACTCAGACAACTATTTGTAGTGATTTCGTGTCATAATTATTAGTTATTTTGCGAAACCATATAGTATTGAATATGAAAAAAACTTTTTTGATTTTAAGTCTGTTCTTGGCTTTTCAATCATTATTTGCTCAAGTGCCTTTAAAACCGGGTACTCCAACGGGCACTGCTGCCCTCTGTCAAGGCTCCCCCAACACCGTTTACAATTCTACAGGAAGTGCGAATGCAACCAGTTACCTTTGGACCATT
Organism: uncultured Bacteroidales bacterium; assembly: GCA_964543995.1. GTDB lineage: Bacteria > Bacteroidota > Bacteroidia > Bacteroidales > CAIXTV01 > CAIXTV01. The sequence continues at coordinate 32,679 of CAZJBB010000005.1, read as the reverse complement.
TCGCCGGCTACAGCAGGTACAATTGCTACGGCTACTACAACCGGAACCGTGACTTGGTCCGGTACCTTTACCGGAACAGCAAGTATTGTTATTCGTGCTATTAATGCATCCGGAACCACAGCATCCGATACTTTATTTGTTGTTGTTGCGGCTGTTCCGGCAAAACCTGCCACTCCAACCGGAACAACTACTTTATGTCAGGGAACTGCAAGTACAATTTTCACTACCACAGGGGGAACGAGTGCCACCAGTTATATTTGGGGTATTTCTCCTGCAACAGCAGGAACCATTGCCGGAGTTTCAACAACAGGAACCGTTACTTGGTCTACTTTTTTTTCGGGTACGGCAAAAGTTTTCGTAAAAGGCAGCAATGTCTGTTCTACAAGTATTCCTTCGGATACTTTATATGTAACTGTGAATCCAAAACCCGGAAAGCCGGGAACACCTGTTGGAGCTTCCCCTCAGTGTCCAACCAATAGTACAGTGGTGGTTACCTCCGGTTCTACTAATGCTACAAACTATCAGTGGAGTGTAATTCCATCAACGGCAGGGACCATCGCTGCAACAACAGCCAATGCAACCATTGCATGGAGCCAAACCTTTTCGGGCATTGCAAAAATTATTGTGAATGGAAATAATGGTTGTGGTTTAGGGCCTGTTTCTGACACTTTACAAATTACCGTGAATCCGCTACCGGTAAAACCGGGTACACCCACAGGCATCACTGCATTATGCCCAAATCCGCCAATTATTACTTATACTACCACCGGAGCAACCTTTGCAACCTCTTATGCATGGCATATTCTTCCTGCTACTGCAGGTACTATTGTAGGTAATACTGTAAATGCAAATGTCACTTGGTCTGCAACCTACACCGGTATTGCTAAAATATTTGTCAATGGAGTTAATACTTGCGGTACCGGACTTGCTTCCGATACCCTATATGTTACCATCATGCCTTTACCGGGAAAACCAGGAACACCCACAGGTACATCTCCAATTTGTCAAGGGTCTACCCCAACAACATATAATACCATCGGGGGTACCAATGCCACGTCTTATTTATGGTATTTATTACCTGCAACAGCAGGGAATATTGCCGGAACCACTACCACAGGAACCGTTACTTGGAATGCAAATTATTCCGGTACTGCTAGAGTTTTCGTAAGAGGTGTGGACTCCTGCGGAAGCGGTTTACTTGCATCCGATACCTTGTTTGTTGTTGTAAACCCTCGTCCAGGGAAACCGGGAACTCCGGTCGGATTATCACCAATCTGTCAAGGAACCTTGACTTCTATTATCAACTGCTCTGCTTCAACCAATGCCAATTCTTATAACTGGAGCATTATACCTTCCACCGCAGGAACCCTTACCGGGACTACTACCAGTTTAACCATTACTTGGAGTCCAACTTTTAGCGGGATTGTTAAAGTAATTACCGTAGGGGTTAATACTTGTGGTTTAGGACCCGTTTCTGATACCTTATTAATAACGGTTAATCCCTTACCGGTAAAACCAAGCACACCTGTGGGGCCAACACCCTTATGTCAAGGAACAGCCAGCTCAGTGTACACCACTACCCATGGAGCCAATACCAACACCTTCACTTGGTATTTGTTACCGGCCACTGCAGGAACCATTGCCGGAACCGATACTACCGGTACCGTAACTTGGTCTGGTACGTTTAGCGGAACAGCAAAAATAATTGTAAAAGGAAATAACACGACTTGTGGTTTAGGACCAGCATCGGATACTTTGGTAGTTACCATAACTTCTTTACCCCCTAAGCCCGCAACTCCTACCGGCCCTTCCCCTATTTGTCAGGGTTCAGCCCCTACAAATTACACTACCACCGGTGCTGTTGGCGCAACCTCTTATATTTGGTATTTATTACCTGCAACTGCAGGAACCATTGCAGGAACAGGGACCACCGGAACAGTAACTTGGAACGCAAACTTCTCCGGAATAGCCAAGGTGAATGTTCGTGGTGTAAACGCCTGTGGAAATGGGCTGCTGGTTTCCGATACTTTATTCATTACCGTAAACCCACGTCCCGGAAAACCGGGTACACCGGTTGGGGTTTCACCCATTTGCCAAGGAACACTCACCTCTGGAATTAATTGTGCTGCGGGGACAAACTCCAATTCTTACCTTTGGAATCTCTTACCGGCCACTGCCGGAACTATTGCCGGAACAACCACCAGTTCTACCATCACTTGGAGTTCTTCCTTTAGCGGGGTTGCAAAAATCATTGCTTATGGAGTAAATACGTGTGGACAAGGAACAGTTTCTGACACCTTATTAATTACGGTAAATCCTTTACCGGGAAAACCGGCCACTCCCACCGGTCCTATTTCGGTATGCAAAGGATCTGCAAATACAAATTATTCAACTACCGGAGCCACTGCAGCCACCTCTTATCAATGGGGGATATTTCCTGCAGGTGCGGGAACTATTGCCGGTACAGGAACAACCGGTACCGTTACATGGACTCCCACTTATGTCGGGGTTGTAAAGATTTTTGTAAGAGGTATTAATGCCTGCGGACAAGGTTTATTGTCTGATTCACTTACTATTACTGTTCACAATTTACCTACTCCTAGTTTAGGAAATGATACCATCATTTGTTCCGGCCTTCCTTTAACGGTAACACCGGGCGCCTTTAATGCCTATTCATGGCAAGATGGTTCTGCGCTATCTACTTACACTGTTGCGGCCACTGATACCATTTGGGTTACTGTAACTGATGCAAATAATTGTACCGCAACCGATACTACTCATATTACATTTATCACCCAAACCGCTGAAGCAGGTCCGGATACTACCATTTGTCCAGGGTCATTATTGGTATTACATGCAAGCGGTGGAACGAATTATCTTTGGAGTACAGGTGCTCCAACTGCACAAGCCAATGTTTCACCTACCACCACCACCACCTATTATGTAACTGTGAGTTCTAATGGTGTTGGTTGCACCGCCATGGACTCGGTGAAAGTGACTACCTTACCACAAATTTCAGTAAGTGTAACTCCAACATATACAGAAATTTGTCAGGGAGGGACTGTTGCCTTAACCGCTTCCGGTGGAAATAACTATTTATGGAATGGGGGATCCACAAGTGCCGCCATTAGCATCAATCCAATGGGAAATTCTAATATTAGCGTTGTTGGGTACGATGGATGTGGAAGCGATACCGCTTATGCGGTTGTGTTGGTTCATCCTTTACCTAGCTCCGATTTTATCATTCATCCTGAAATCGGTAGAGTTGGAGAACCTGAATTTTGTTATGGAATCACAAAAGATTCAATCAATTATTTTTGGTATACCGATAGTGGTTTGAGTGGAGCAGGTAATCCTACAAATTTCACCTTCTCTGATCCCGGAAATCATGAAATCACTTTAGTGGCAATGAACCAATGGGGATGTATTGATTCCACCACAAAGACCGTATATGTACGAGATAATGATGCCACTTTCTGGGTGCCCAATGCTTTCACACCGGATAGTGATGGGAAAAACGATATTTTCAGACCTATTTGCAATAATCCTGATTTGGAATATTATGAATTAAGAATCTTTGATAAATGGGGAGAACAAGTATTTCTTACCTACGATATCACTCAAGGTTGGGATGGGACTTTCAAAGGAGAAATTGGTACGCCTTCCAGCTATGTTTGGATAATTTATTATAAAACTCCCGGATTATTTGTAAAACATAAAATTGCGGGAAAAGTAACTTTAGTGCGATAGAAAGATAAAGGAAGTAATTTTATTACAAGGCAAATGGCAGGGTAATAAAATTTGTACTAGCTTTTAATCTAATTTTTATACTTTTGTAACATCAAAAAGGGGTGCCCTAAATTTCGGGCTGAGATTAAACCCATGGAACCTGATCCGGGTAATGCCGGCGGAGGGAGTGAGTTTTCAACGTATTTAGAAGTTTTCATCCCTTTTTTGAATTATTCATCTAAAATTCAAAAAATGAAAAATTTTAAGTATTCTTTGGTTTTGGCAATCTTAATGCCGATTTCCATATTTGCTCAAATTACCCTTAGCGGTAAAGTTGTGGATAAATCTAACAACCAATTGTTAAAAGGTGCTTCCGTACAACTTAACGAAACCTTTGGAATGACTACGCTCGAGAAAGACGGTACTTTCAAATTCAGTCATCTTAAAAAGGGAAAATTAAGCTTAAAAGTAAGTTTTTTAGGCTATTTGAACTACGAAGCCGTGTTTCAAATTAGTAAAGACACGAATATAGAAATTGCTTTAGAGAAGTTTAACTACTTAAGCGATGAGGTGATTATTAAAGGAACCAAAGTTGAGGAAAAAGCGCCTATTACCGTTCAGAATATCGATAAAAAGCAGATTCAACAGTTGAACTTTGGACAAGATATTCCTTTTTTATTGAATAACACGCCTTCTGCAGTCGTAACTTCCGATGCAGGGACAGGAGTGGGATATACCGGTTTAAGAATCAGAGGAAGTGATATTTCCAGAATCAATGTTACCATCAATGGAATTCCGCTCAACGACCCCGAATCTCATTTGGTGTACTTCGTAAATATGCCGGATTTTGCAAGTTCGATCGATAATATTCAGGTGCAGCGAGGTGTAGGAACCTCTGCTGCAGGTGTAGCCTCTTTTGGTGCCGCCATCAACATTCAAACCCTAAAATGCATTCCAAATCCCTATGCCGAATTGAATCTCACTGCGGGCTCTTTCAATACTCGGAAATACAATGTAAACTTCGGAACCGGTCTTATTAATGAACATTGGACTATTGATGGAAGGGTGTCTAAAATATCTTCTGACGGTTATATCGACAGGGGGTTTTCGGACTTAAAGTCCTTTTATTTGTCGGGAACCTATTATGGTAAAAAATCCTTACTTAAAATGAATATATTTTCAGGAAAGGAAAGAACATACCAAGCTTGGTACGGAGTTCCTGAAAGCTTATTACAAACCGATAGAACCAACAACCCCTACACTTATTCCAATCAAACCGATAATTATCAGCAAGACCATTACCAGCTAATCTATTCAAAAGAGTTGGCAAACAACTTGAACCTGAATTTGGCCGCTTTTTATGTCCACGGCGGTGGATACTACGAGGAATACGAAGAGAATCAGAATTTTGCAGATTACGGACTCAATAATGTGATTATCAATAATGACACTCTTACTCAAACCAATTTAATTCGTCAGCGTTGGTTAGATAATAATTTTTATGGCACCACCTTTTCACTTAATTATGAAAAGAAATCTAAATACAATCTTATATTGGGTGGTGGATGGAACAAATATGACGGTAAGCATTTTGGGAAAGTGGTATGGGCAGAATATGCTTCCAATTCATTTTTAGACCAAAACTATTATTCCAATACCGGGGTAAAAACCGACTTTAATTTATATGCCAAAGCCTTATATCAAATTATGGCTCGTCTAACCTTATTTGCCGATGTTCAATATAGAACTGTGAAGTATGACTTTTTAGGATACGACAATAATTTTTTAAATGTGAATCAAAGTGTAAGCTTGAATTTTATCAATCCCAAAATCGGACTTACTTTTGATGTAAATGAAAGAAGCAGCCTCTATGCCTCTTATGGCATTGGAAATAAGGAACCCAACCGCGACGATTATGTGGAATCCAGCCCACAGAGTCGTCCGAAACCTGAGCGATTGAGCAACTTAGAAATGGGGTATAAATATCACTCCAAACGCTTTATATGGGAAAGCAATTTGTTTTACATGAAATACGACCAGCAACTTACCCTCACCGGAAAAATTAATGATGTGGGGTCCTATACTCGCATCAATGTGCCCAATTCATATCGCATGGGGTTAGAGACGGAAGGAAGTTATGCGGTTAATCAAGGGTTAAAATTATTTGCCAATGCTGCATTTAGCCAAAATAAGGTTGAGGATTTTGTTGAATATATTGATAATTGGGACAATGGCTTACAACTTGCCATTAATCATCAGCAAACCGATTTATCATTTTCTCCCAATATTATTGCTGCCGGAGGTGCGTCGGTGATTCCTTTGAAGAACTTCATATTATGTTTTTCAGGAAAATATGTGGGTAAGCAGTACCTAGACAATACATCCAATTCCGATCGTATGCTCAAGGATTACTTTACCGGCGATTTGAAACTTTCGTATATCATTAAAACGAAATTCATTAAGGAAATAGAAATCAACTTATTGGTGAATAACATTTTCAGTAAAAAGTATGAATCGAACGGCTGGACCTACACCTATATTAATAATGGAGCATCCAACACCGAAAATTATTACTATCCTCAAGCAGGGATAAATTATCTCGCAGCTTTGAGATTAAAGCTATAATTTCGGTATTTATTCAGGGGTGTTGCAATTGCAACTGTTAGAGAAAAAAAGCTCCACTTTGGGTAATAATTTGATTATAGCCTCTTTACGCTTGTCGTTCATGTATATGATTCGCATATCCACTCTTTTCAGATTTTTTAATTTGGAGATCTCCGGAGGCAAAATCACAATTTCATTTTCCCAAAGAATAAACTCTTCTAGTTTACTTAGGTTCCCAAATTCCGGAGGTAACTTATTGATATAGTTTTGACTCACATCTAACAGAACCAGTTGGTTTAAAGTACCAATTTCCGGAGGGAGGGTGGAGAGCCAGTTTTTAGATACATTCAGATATACCAGATTCGGCAAATTTTCAATCCCTGCCGGAACTTCCGTAATCTTGTTTTTCCGTAAATTAAGCTCTTTTAAATTACGAAAACGGAATACATCCGAAGGGATTTTTTTCAATTTGTTTTTACTCAAATTCAGACGATACACCGAATCAGGGGTTTTTAAAGCCTCGTTAATAGACGTAAATTCTTTATATTTTTGAAGCTCTTGCTTAACTTGGGTTTGAGAAAATGAAACTTGGCAAAAACAAACAAGAAAGAAGAGTATTCTTACTATACCGGACATGGCAAAAAGGCATTAAAATGGGTGTATTTGGAAAGTTTTTCTTCCGACATGACCTTGTCTTTATGCAATTGAGCCTTTAAAGCCTCCACACCGTCAAACTTCACTTCATCTCTTAAGCGTTCCATAATATATATTCGAATTTCTTTATGGTAAATGTCTTGATCGAAGTCAAAAAGGTTTACTTCTATGGTTCTTCCCTGAAAATTGAACGTGGGTCGAATACCAATTCCAAGCATCCCATCATAAAAACGATGGTCAATTTCTGTTTTCACCGCATATACTCCATCTTTTGGTAATAATTTTTCAGATGAAAAAGGCTGAATGTTAGCGGTGGGATATCCAATTTGTCGACCAATTCGATTGCCTTCCACAACATTTCCCGTAATGAAATAAGGGAATCCCAACAAAGTATTTGCAGTTTCTACATCACCATCCTTTACGGCATTTCGTATTTTTGTAGAACTTACATCAACATCGTTTACAAGATACTCAGGGATTTCAATACACTCAAAGTTGTATTTCTTGCTCAGTTCCAGCAGATTGTTATGATTTCCTTCTCGTTTTCTTCCAAACTGATGTTCTCGTCCAATGATAAGTTTGTTTAAATTTAATTTTTCAATTAAATATTCCTGAATGAACTCTTCTGCGGTTAAATTCGAAAATTCCTTGGTAAATGGGAGGATAATTAAGTGATCGATACCGGCACTTTTAAATAGACACAGTTTTTCATCATCGTCGGTAAGTACAAAAAAATCGTCTTTCTCTGGGAAAAGCACTTTGCGCGGGTGTGGTTGAAAAGTAATTACTACAGAAGTACCTCCGATAGAATGAGCCTCTTCTATCAAACGGTTCAGCACTTCACGATGACCTTTATGCAAACCATCAAATGTACCTATGGTTACAACAGGCAAATGAATTTTCCCAATAAGTTCAATATTGTAGGTTATTGTCATCCAAGAAAGTTATTTGTAAAGTGCATTCAAAGATAGGGAAAAAAGCGCATCTACCTAAAGTTAAAAGTTCATAAAGTGAAGAGGAAATGATTTTGAGAGGAATTGATTTCGAATTTTTTTGATATTTTACATGCCTATTTCTGTCATTTTTTAGCCATGACACTCACTTCTCCAAGAATTAGTCTTCTAAAAACAATCGGCTTTTAATTTTCTCTTTTACACGCTAAATCGTTGAAATTTTCATTTTTTTCGAAATTTCAAATTTCAACCCAATTAATTCATGTATTTTTGAAGTGAAAAATAACGATATTATGCCAACAATTCAGGAGTTAGAAAGCATCTCGACCCAAATTCGGAGAGATTTGCTTCGAATGATACATGCGGTACAATCAGGTCATCCGGGCGGTTCTTTGGGCTGTGCGGATTTCTTTACTGCACTTTATTTTGAAGTATTGACACACAATCCTAATCATTTTAGCATGGATGGTAAAGGAGAAGACTTGTTTTTTCTCTCCAATGGTCATCTTTCAGCCGCTTGGTATAGTGCATTGGCTCACTCGGGATATTTCGATATCAGTGAGTTGGCTACGTTTCGTATATTGAATACCCGCTTGCAAGGGCATCCCACTCCGGCTGAGCATCTTCCCGGGATACGAATGGCCAGCGGCTCATTGGGTCAGGGTTTGTCGGTGGGGATAGGTGCAGCCCTTACAAAAAAACTGAATAAAGAGGATACCATAATTTACACCCTTCATGGAGACGGAGAATTACAAGAAGGTCAAATTTGGGAAGCGGCCATGTACGCTGCGGCTTATAAAGTGGATAACATTATTGCAACCGTGGATTATAATGGACAACAAATTGATGGGCCTGTGGATAAGGTTTGCAGTTTGGGTGATTTGAAAGCCAAATGGCTTGCTTTTGGTTGGGAGGTATTGGAAACCAATGGCAATAAAATGGAGGAATTGCTAAACACCCTAAAGTTTGCCAAAACCCTTTGTGGAAAGCAAAAACCCATTGTGATTTTAATGAAGACCGAAATGGGATTTGGAGTTGATTTTATGATGGGAACGCATAAATGGCATGGTTCGCCTCCCAATGATGAACAATTAAAAATAGCCTTACAACAACTTAAGGAAACCTTGGGGGATTACTAATAACATAGTGATGCGAATTTTTAAGTCATTTTTACTATTAACTTGTTTTGTTGCTTGCCTTGGGAACCTGAGTGCTCAGCTAGGCATGGATAAACCACAGCTTCAAAAAACCACTCGGATTTTGTTTATTTTTGATGCTTCACAGAGTATGTATGCCAAATGGCAAAGTGATCGCAAAATTACCATCGCTCAAAAGTTGCTTTCTAATTTACTGGACAGCATAAAAAACATTCCTTTTCTCGAAATTGGACTCAGGGTGTATGGTCATCAAAAAGATTTTCCTCCACAAGATTGCGACGATTCGAAATTGGAAGTCCCCATTGGGGTGAATACTACCGCCCACATTCGCAAGGTTTTAAAAGCCTTAATTCCTAGAGGAACAACCCCCATTGCGCGATCCCTCGAGCAAGCCGGAGACGACTTTACCCCTTGTGATAATTGTAGAAACATCATTATCCTTATCACCGATGGAATTGAAGAATGCAGTGGCGATCCATGTGCCGTTTCTAAAATGCTGCAGCAAAAAGGAATTATTCTTAAACCTTTTATTATTGGCATCGGCAAAGACTTCAAAGATGCTTTTGATTGCGTTGGAACCTATTTCGATGCATCCAAAGAAGCGGACTTTACCAAAGCGCTCAATGTGGTGATTTCTCAAGCGTTGAATTCTACTACCGCCCAAGTCAATCTCCTCGACGAAGAGAACAATCCAACGGAAACCAATGTCAACATGTCCTTTTTTGACAGTTTTTCAGGGCTCATAAAGTATAACTATATACACACTTTCAACGGAAAAGGGCTGCCAGATACCTTGTCTATTGACCCCTTATTGAAATATGATGTGGTTGTACATACGATTCCTCCCACCGGAGTAAAAAATGTAAGCTTAGTTCCTGGAAAACACACCATCATTCCGGTTAGTTGCCCTCAGGGATATTTAAAAATGGGCGTGCTTGGTGGTGGAGGTAAAAACGTGAAAGACATTCAGTGTATTGTGCGTCAAAAAGGGAAGATGGAAACCATTAACGTGCAAAACTTCGACCAAATAGAAAAATATATAACCGGAAAGTATGATCTGGAAATTTTAAGTCTTCCGCGCTTTAAAGTGTATGATGTTGAAATTAAACAAAGTTATACCACTAAAGTAGAAATACCCATGCCGGGAATTGCAGTAATTCAAAAAACCATAAATGGGTATGGTCAGGTTTTCTTAGAAAAAGACAATAAATTGGAGCTAATATATAATATGAGAGAAAATGAGCAGCAGGAGTCTCTAATCTTATTACCTGGAAGTTATAAGGTGGTGTTTAGGGCAAAGTTTGCTAACAAATCCATTTATTCTATAGAAAAAAAATTTAAAGTTGAATCGGGAATTACCGTTCGGGTTAACATATATCAATAAAACCTTTTTGCATGGATACTTTTAAAAATAAGGATATGAAAGATACCCGCTCCGGTTTTGGGGCAGGTTTAGTGGAAGCGGCAAAACAAAATGAAAACATTGTGGCATTGTGTGCCGACTTAATCGGATCCCTTAAAATGGACGAGTTTGCTAAAGATTTTCCAAGTCGTTTTTTCCAAACCGGTATTGCTGAGGCCAATATGATAGGGATGGCTGCCGGCATGACTATTGGAGGGAAAATTCCCTTTACCGGAACCTTTGCCAACTTTGCCAGCGGGCGGGTGTATGACCAAATTCGTCAATCCGTGGCCTATTCCAATAAAAATGTGAAAATTTGCGCCTCACATGCAGGCATCACACTAGGGGAAGATGGTGCAACTCACCAAATTATGGAAGATATTGGGTTGATGAAAATGTTACCTAACATGGTGGTTATAAATCCTTGTGATTACAATCAAACCAAAGCCGCAACCATTGCCATAGCAAAATATGTTGGACCTGTGTATTTACGTTTCGGAAGGCCCAAGGTGCCCAACTTCACTCCGGAAGATCAGGAATTTATCATCGGGAAAGCCGTTTTATTGGTTCCGGGAACAGATGTAACTATTTTTGCTACAGGTCATTTGGTGTGGAAAGCCTTGGAAGCATGCAAGATTTTAAATGAAAAAGGCATCAATGCAGAAGTTATCAATATACACACCATTAAACCTTTGGATGTAGAGGCTGTCAAACAATCTGTAAATAAAACAAAATGCGTAGTTACAGCAGAAGAACATCTAAGAAATGGAGGCTTGGGCGACAGTATTGCCCAATGGCTTGCACTCAATCTGCCTATGCCTTTAGAAATGGTTGCTGTTAATGATAGCTTTGGTGAAAGTGGAACCCCTGAACAACTCCTTGAAAAATACGGCCTCGAAACACAACATATTGTGGATGCGGCACTTAAGGCAATGGATAGGAAGAAAAGCAGATAAGGCCGCTTTTTATTTTTGGGAAGCAAAGACGTTTTTAAGAGTCACTAAAAGGATTTCCTCAGTTTCTACATTGTATTCTCTTATTGCTCTTGCTATGTGCTTTGGGTTTATATCAATTGCGTTAATTCTACCTAAGTAAGTATGTCAGAATACACCGATATAGAACTGTTGGAAATGTTTCGCAAAGCGGATACCAGCGATTATGCTTTTAATCTGATGGTAAGAAAATACCAGAAGCAAATATACTGGAATGTTCGGCGTATGGTAATGAACCATGAAGATGCCGATGATATTACCCAAAATGTCTTTATTAAAGTTTGGCGTAATTTGAATAACTTTAGAGAAGCCTCTCAACTTTCGACATGGATTTACCGAATCAGTGTTAATGAAACCATTACCTTTATTAATAAACAAAAAATTAAATCCTTTCTTAGCTTCTCTAATTACGAAACCCATCTTTCAAATGCCTTAAAAGACGATGCCGGATTTAATGGAAATCATATTGAAAGAACCTTGCAACAAGCATTACTGACATTGCCTCCCAAACAAAGATTAACTTTCAACATGAGGTATTACGACGAATTGCCCTATGAGAAAATCTCAGAAATTTTGGGTACTTCAGTGGGTGCCTTAAAAGCTTCCTATCATTTGGCGGTAAAAAAAATCGAAAAATTTGTTTCTGAAAATTAAACCTTTTTTTACGACCTGTGTCTTACACTAAATTCTGATTATGAAAACCGACCCCAACAACCCTCAATATATTTCTTCAGAAAAAGATGATGGTGTATCGAGTGAATTTTTGAAAAATGAAAAAGTGAATCCTTTTTCTGTTCCAGAAGATTACTTCGATACACTTCCTATCCACATTAACCATCGAATTCACGCTCATGCTTCTGCTCATTTTTCTTTTACCAACCCTAAGTTAGCCGTCAGGTGGATCATGGTTGTATTGGCTTTTGCACTCATTTCTAGTGTTCTTATTCTATTTGTGAATCAAAATCCGAAAGATTCATATTTAGCCCAAAACAACCTTTTTCCTAACGACACCAACCGAAAACATGTAAAAGTGAATGATTCTCTTTCCAAATACACCCGTCATGATGGGGCGGTACTTCCTAAAATAGAAAAATATGATTTAAATAAAACCCTCAACGAAAATAACATTTCGGAAAGTGACGTTAACGAATACTTAGATGATGAAAATATCCTAGATAATATTTATGAACTTTAAACTAAACCCTTATGAAAACTGTACAAAAATTCAACCTAACAAAATGGAGCTTTATGCTCGTATTTCTCGCCATTTCGATGCTCACTTATGCCCAAAAAGGCGAAAAACGCAAAATCATTAAAGAAAAAATCGAATCTCAAAAAGTTGCCTTTATAACGCAACAATTGGCACTTACTACTGATGAAGCTAAAGTTTTTTGGCCGGTGTACAACGAATACGAAGCTAAAAAAGAAACTTTAACCAAAGAATTCAGAGAAGTAAATAAACCCTTGAAAGATAAAGGTCTTGACCAAATGACCAACGAGGAAGCCAGCGCATTTATCGACAATCAGTTTGTTCATGCCCAAAAAATGCTTGATTTGAAAAAAGAGTATGTAGCAAAATTTAAAAAAGTGATTCCTGTTAAAAAAGTGGCTACGTTGCAAAAAGCTGAAAAAGAATTCAAAAAGGACTTAGTAAAAAAAGTAAGAGAACGCAGAAAAGGAAAAATGCAGGAAAAAGAAGAGTAAATTTCTTAATCCATTATTAGAAAGAGCCCCATGAAGGCTCTTTTTTTTGTTATAAAGCTATCTACTTGAAATTTTGATAATTGGATGACATTTTCCTTTTTATCCCTATAATATTCGGCAGTTTCCAAATTTTCTCGTTGTTTTTAATCTGAAAATAGTTGGTTATGTAATTACCAAAAAGTTCTCTTTCGAATTCGCCGGAGCAAATGTACATCGAAGATTCAGGTCCTCCTTCCATATACACCGCTTTTTTAACATCCAAGGGCATTTGCTGCATAATCTGAATAAATTGACTCATACTATATAAAGAACGGGTAAAAATAAAAAGCACCCTGTATTTGCTGTCTAATGCCAGTATGCATAAACTCGAGGTAAGCTTTGCCCTTTTTTTCCAAGGTTGTGCAGTTCCATAACAATCGAAAATGCGCATCGACTGAATTACAGTATTATAATGAGGTTCAACATCTTCCCATTTGGTACAGGTTAAATCATATATTTCAAAAGGAGCTACTGTTGCATCTTTAGCATTAAAACCAAGTGCTGCGCCCCAATTCTTGTCCTTTTTGGGATTATTATAATGTAGAAAGTTTTTCATAAAACCCCTGTTGGTTAGGTAGTCTTTCAGGTTATACATTCCGGCATTAATTGTTGCGACTAAATTAAATGTATCGGCCCATTCTCTAGCGGTTCGGTTTATGCCATCGATAGCGGTGGAGTTATAGAGTTCGAAATCATAATAGGCTGGATCAATGCGTAGTATTTGAATTTTGGAATCTCCTGAAAAGGTTGACAATGGTGAAACATATTCGATAAATTCCAGTCCGGTTTGAAGTTGGGTAATTTGGATGTGTCCGGGACAACTGTCGCAATCTTGCGCATAAAGACCGCTTGCATTTAAAAGAAAAACAAGAAGAAAAGATTTCTTAAGAAAACGCATCTTGTATTGAGGCAATAGGGAATAAAGTTTGTTAACAATTTGATATTGCGCTTTATAAAGCAATAAATAAGCCTTGTTAATGGTGGCCCCACCAGGAATCGAACCTGGATTTAAAGTTTAGGAAACTTCCGTTCTATCCATTGAACTATGAGGCCAAAACATTGATGTTGCTGCAAAAGTATAAATTATATCAATATCTACTTCATGCATTGGAATTCTTGCCTTGAATGTGTGGCATGACTCATTAAAAATCTGACTCTAATATTTTCAAATCATCATTTCTAGTTAATGCATCTATTCCATTATTCTTAAAACAACCATTAATCTCATTATTGATTGCTCAATGCTTAATGCATATTTTTCAAATTGACCAGAAAAGGCAGCTTTGTTTTTTTCGTAACTTTTAAATGCGAAGGTGCAATCTCTATATGCTTTTTTCAGATCAAGCAATTGAGGATTTGATTGCAATAGCTTCTCTAACTTAGAAACGTAGCCATATTGCGTTGCGTACATTTCATTCCTTTGAATTAGAGGCTTTTCAATCCACTCCTTTGTAACTTCGATAATTTCTGACTCATAATTCTCCAAATCCTGATTGTTCTCAATTTTAAGTGAAATTAAATCAACAAGAGCTAAAGGACATTCTTTCGCTGCATTATAAAGATTTTCAAATTGAATGTTATTACTCATATATTCCCTAAATTCCTTTTCAAATCTTTGTTGAATGACAGAAAGTAAATCTAACCTTGTTAAAATTTGATTATAGAAATAAAATTTATCCTCATTTAAGCTTTTTAAGTTTTTGAAAAAAGCTCTTTGCATTTTTATTCTATCAATAGTTTCAATCCATTTTAAATTAAAAGCAGTAATAATTGCAATTTTAAATTCTACAACTTGCTGTTCTTTTAATTGCAGCGTTAAACCCCTAAAAGATTCAGCCTGCTTAATTGCAGAAGGAATTAAACGTTGAATTGAAAATTTCAAGTATTCAAAAAATTCATTAAGCTCTTTTAATTCAGCCTTTCTAATTCTTTCTTTTTCCTTCTTTGTATTACACCAAAAAAGTAAAAAAGCCCCACCAAATCCGATAATACTGCTTATTAAGCCTGAAACCAATTGTGGACAAAAGCCGCTCCATGGATTTTGGCTCTCATTTAGGATTATTTTAATCATGTTTTTTCTCACAAAGCTACGCTTTGCTTTCTCAAAAGTCAACACATCTTTTTCAAAAAAAGTTTTCGATAGTTTACGGGTCGCTCCTACGGAGCTTGCTGGTGGGTTGTGTTGTTTTTTCTACAAACACTTAGCTCCTACGGAGCTTATTTTTCGTGAAATTTTACTATTCACGGTTTGCTCCTCCGGAGCCATTTTTTCGAGTTACAATCTGGTAAATGCAAAATGTGCACTATATTATCTTTACTCCTTAATAGCATTGATTACAATTTCTATTCCCAAAAACATCTTTCTTCCTTGTAGTTGAAATGGGGCTTTGGTTTGAATGATGCGCCTTGGGAGTCTTATTATTGTTGGTGACCTGAAAGAGACTCCGTAGGAGTCCTCTGTTTGTAGAATTGAAGCATCCCAACCCATTGGAGCTCCGTAGGAGCGACCTGTTTATTCCTGACTTGTGACGCTTTTGGGTTTTTACGATTATTAAACCATTGAATATTTGCAATATAGCTTTTATAAAAATGAGTTTTTCTCACTAACACCAATTTTTCTTTTTTTTTGATTTTTTACTTTAAAAATGAATTTAACGTCTTGAAAATCTTACAAATAAACTACCGAACTAATTGTCAGAAGGCAGTACGGGGCGCTCCTAAGGAGCTTGTTGGTACGTTATGGTATTTTTACTACAAACGGTTTGCTCCTACGGAGCTTGTTTTTTTGTGAAATTTCACTATTCACGCATAGCTCCTACAGTGTCATTTTTTCGAGTTACAATCTGGTAAATGCAAAACGTGCATTATATTATCTTTACTCCTTAATAGCATTGATTACACTTTTTATACTTAAAAAAATCTTTCTTCCTTGTAGTTGAAATGGGGCTTTGGTTTAAATGATGCGCCTTGGGAGTCTTATTATTGTTGGTGACCTGAAAGAGACTCCGAAGGAGTCCACTGTTTTCAGAATTGAAGCCTCCCAACCCATTGGAGCTCCGTAGGAGCGACCTGTTTATTCCTGACTTGTGACGCTTTTGGGTTTTTACGATTATTAAACCATTGAATATTTGCAATATAGCTTTTATAAAAATGAGTTTTTTCTCACTAACACCAATTTTTCTTTTTTTTGATTTTTTACTTTAAAAATGAATTTAACGTCTTGAGAATCTTATAAATAAACTACAGAACTAATTGTCAGAAGTCAGGACTGGGCGCTCCTAAGGAGCTTGTTGGTGCGTTATGGTATATTTTCTACAAACGCTTAGCTCCTACGGAGCTTATTTTTCATGAAATTTTACTATTCACGCATAGCTCCTACAGAGTCATTTTTTCGAGTTACAATCTGGTAAATGCAAAACGTGCACTATATTATCTATACTCCTTCAAAGCATTGATTACAATTTCTATTCCCGAAAACATCTTTATTGCTTGTAGTTGAAATGGGGCTTTGGTTTGAATGATGCGCCATGGGAGTCTTATTATTGTTGGTGACCTGAAAGAGACTCCGTAGGAGTCCTCTGTTTGTAGAATTGAAGCAACCCAACCCATTGGAGCTCCGTAGGAGCGACCTATTTATTCAATCCAATCGAACAAATATTTTTCATTATAGTCAATTTCAAATTTCTTCAAAAATTCAATATATTCCTCTTTAAACGTTTTTGTTTTATGGTGTTTTTCCTGATTCAAAATATATTTAACCACGGTATCAATCTGGCTTTTTGAGTAAGAAAATGCACCAAACCCCTCCTGCCAATTAAATTTTCCGGCAATCCATCGGTTATCATTTATGAATTTTGACGAACCTGCTTTTACATCTCTTACCAAATCAGATAGAGATATTGCAGATTTCATTCCTACAAGCAAATGGGTGTGATCGGGCATACAAAATACCGCTAACAATTTTTGATCACGGTTTTGTACAATTCCTGTAATATATTTGTGCAAGGCTTCTTGATGTTGCTTAAGAATAAGACTCTCTCTGCCCTTTACAGAGAATACAATTTGTATGTATATTTGGGTGTAGGTGTTTGCCATTTTATCGTATTGTTCTTTGGTTAATGCAAAATCAGGCTCTATTATCTGTATTTCTCCATTACTTGGTTCACGCTATAAATGCACAAAAATATCTTTCTTTTCATTTAAAAAAACGAGGGTTTGGTTTTATTTTGGCTCCGTAGGAGCCCACCGTTTGTAGCATTGAAATGCAAATTTGTTTTGAGCTCCATAGGAGCGACCTGTTTATTCAATCCAATGAAAAATTCAATTTGAATATAAAATTGGGCGCTGGTGTTTGGCATATTTACGGGTCGTTCCTACGGAGCTTGTTGGTGGGTTGCGGTATTTTCTACAAACGGGTTGCCCCTACGGGGCTATTTTTTCGTATTGTTCTTTGGTTAATATTTATCAAATCTACAAAATATTTGTCTTTCAATACAACAAAATGCATTTTTTCTGAAAACAAACATAGAAGGTCGAGAAAGCCTTTAGCTCAGTAATATGAACCAACATTTAGTTGTAGAAAGCTTAAAAAGAAAATTTTACAGGACTAAAAAACAAGTCCATTGGAACAATTACATAGAAAACAGAGCTAAATGCAGGAAAACGTTCTATCCTTTTAAGGCCTCTGCGCCGCTTACAATTTCTAAAATTTCCTTGGTAATGGCTGCCTGACGGGCTTTATTGTAGGTAAGTTTCAGCTCTTTCAATAATTCATCAGCATTATCTGTGGCTTTGTGCATGGCCGTCATACGGGCACCATGTTCCGAAGCATAGGAGTCGAGCAATACCTTGAAAAGTTGAATTTTTAGGGATTTAGGGATTAAATCCTGTAAAATCACTTGCTTATTCGGTTCGTAAATATAATCGGCTTTTTGCTTGACAAGGGTGTTGGTTTCTGTATTGGACAGTGGCAAAAAGGATTCGTTTGAAAGCACCTGAGTTGCAGCATTTTTGAATTGATTGTAAATAATTTCCACACAATCATATTCTTTGGTTGCAAAGCTATTCATTACCTTTTCGGCAATTTTAGAAGCGTTTTCAAAATTCAGTTGGTCGTAGATAGAATCGAACTTTGCCTCAACAACGAAATCACGTTTACTGAAATACTCACTTGCTTTTTTACCAAAGGTGATGAGTTTTAATTCGTTATTATTATATTGAGTGGCATATTTTTCGTGAATCAGCAAAATCGTTTTCTTGATGACATTGGTGTTAAATGCACCACAAAGACCTTTGTTGGAAGTAACCACAATCAGCAATACCTTTTCAGGAGTGCGTACTTGCGAATAAGGGCTTTCTACAGCATCGTTTTCGCCGGCACTCACATTCTGCATAATTTCTTTCAGCTTATTGGCGTATGGGCGAAGTTTTACAATCGCCTGTTGTGCTTTGCGAAATTTGGCAGCAGATACCATTTTCATGGCACTGGTAATTTGCTTGGTAGAGCTAACAGAGGTTATTCGATTTCTGACTTCTTTCAGATTGGGCATAATGACAGATCTTTAGCTTTACGATTAATCCTGATATTTTCTTGAAATTTCTTCGGCAACTTTAGTAAGTGTTTCAATAACTTCATCAGTAAGATTGCCTTCGCGAAGCACACTTAAGGTAGAAGCATATTTCTCTTCTAAATGCATCAAGTATTCTGTTTCAAAATCGTGGATTCTTTTTTGAGGCACCTTCATTAATAAACCACGGGTTCCGCAATATACAATGGCGATTTGTTTTTCAACCGACATGGGCGAATATTGAGGTTGTTTCAGAATTTCCACATTACGAACCCCTTTTTCGATAACCGCTTTGGTTGCTGCATCTAAATCGGAACCGAATTTGGAGAAAGCTTCCAATTCCCTAAATTGCGCTTGGTCAAGTTTTAAGGTACCGGCAACTTTTTTCATGGACTTGATTTGAGCGTTACCTCCTACACGAGAAACCGAAATACCTACGTTAATAGCAGGACGAATCCCGGCATTAAAGGAGTTGGTTTCAAGGAAAATTTGTCCGTCGGTAATTGAAATTACGTTGGTAGGTATATAAGCCGAAACGTCACCTGCTTGTGTTTCAATAATGGGTAAAGCTGTTAAAGAACCGCCCCCTTTTACCATGTGTTTTATGGATTCGGGTAAATCGTTCATTTTTGCAGCAATTTCGTCTGATTTAATCACTTTTGCAGCACGTTCCAGTAAGCGTGAATGTAAGTAAAAAACATCTCCCGGATAGGCTTCACGACCCGGTGGACGACGGAGTAACAAGGATACTTCACGATAGGAAACAGCTTGTTTAGAAAGGTCATCATAAATTACGAGTGCAGGGCGACCTGTATCGCGGAAAAATTCGCCAATAGCGGCACCGGTATAGGGTGCAAAGAACTGCATTGCAGCAGGAGCTGAAGCCGTTGCAGATACAATGATGGTGTATTTTAAAGCGTCGTGTTCTTGTAAAGTATTTACGATATTGGCAACGGTGGAGCCCTTTTGTCCAACGGCCACATAGATACAATATACTGGGTTGCCTTTTTCGAAATTTTCTTTTTGATTGATAATGGTATCGATGGCAATAGCTGTTTTCCCGGTTTGACGGTCACCAATAATCAACTCTCTTTGACCTCTTCCAATGGGAATCATGGCATCGATGGCTTTGATTCCGGTTTGAAGCGGTTCGGTAACCGGTTGACGGAAAATAACCCCCGGTGCTTTGCGTTCGAGTGGCATTTCGAAAGTAGGTCCGGTAATTAATCCTTTACCGTCTATGGGTTCTCCTAGAGTATTGATAACCCTCCCTAACATACCTTCGCCAACCATTACGGAAGCAATTTTACCGGTACGTTTCACGAGGTCACCTTCCTGGAGTTCGTTTGATTCTCCAAGCATTACCACCCCAACATTGTCTTCTTCGAGATTGAGTACGATGCCTTTAACAGCACCTTTTTCGAACTCAACCAATTCGCCGGATTGGGCATTGTTTAATCCATAAATACGGGCAATACCATCTCCCACTTGCAATATGGTACCTATTTCTTCAAGTTCGGTTTCCATCTTGAAACCCGAAAGTTGTTGTCTGAGAATTGCAGAAACCTCTGCAGGTTGTATTTCAGCCATAATTCTTATTTAATTAAAATCCTTTTTCGTAAATGTTTAAATCAAATTCTTTTTTCAATGAGCTGAGTTTGGTGCGCACGCTGGCATCAAAAAGCTTATTGTCGTATGAATATATAAATCCACCAATCAGCTTAGGGGAAACTTCTTCTTGGAGTTCCACTTTCGATTGGGTAATTTCTTTGAAAAGTTTTATGAACTCTGCTCTTTCAATTTCGCTGAGAGTAACCGCTGTTTTCAGTTCTACGGTCTTAATACCATTGAACTCACGATATAACTGAATATATTGTTCTGCAATACCATCAATTAGCATTTCTCTGCGTTTGCGAACAACCAAATCGATAAATTTAATCGACAGTTCATTAAAGTGTTTTCCAAAAATGGCAAGAATCACTTGTGATTTTTTCAGAGAAGTAATGATGGGGCTGTGTAACATGGATTCAAACTCATTGTTTTCTTTGCAAACGTTGAGTAAAAGCTCCATATCGCGAATTACTATGTCGGAAACTTTAAGTTCCATAGCCAAATCAAATAAAGCTTTGGCATATCGAGAAGTAATTTTCTGGTATTTTACTGAGAACATAGTTTAATTCAGTTTTACATCTTTCATTAATTGCTCAATCAATGCTTTTTGTTTTTCCGGTTCAGAAAGTTCGTGAACCAATACTTTTTCAGCAATTTCTATTGAGAGTTGAGCAATTTGATTTTTAAGATCGGTCATCGCTGATAGCTTTTCGAATTGAATGCTTTCTTTAGCAGCATCTACAATACGTTGAGCTTCTTCTTTGGCCTTTATTTTTGATTCTTCAATAATACTGTCTTTTATTTTACGAGCTTCGCGCAAAATGGCATCGCGTTCTTCTTTAGCTTGATGCAATAATTGCTCGTTGCTGAATTGAAGTTGTTGCATTTCTTCTCTGGCTTTCTTAGCTGAATTTAATGCTTCATCAATAGTGTCTTCTCGTTGATGTAACATATTCATAATAGGAACCCAAGCAAATTTGCGTAACAAAAATAACAGGAGTAAGAATGCTAAAAGCATCCAAAAAACCAATCCTATTTCAGGTTTAACAAGTTCCATAATTTTTTAATCTTAATTAGCGTAATAAAAAACTATACACTGCAACCAACCGTTGCAGCGTATAGTAATGGGTTTGTTAGATAAATAAAATCAACAAACAAACAACAATAGCGAAAAAGGCTACCCCTTCGATCAACGCTGCTGCGATAATCATGTTTGAACGGATGTCGCCTACAGCTTCGGGTTGACGTGCAATGGATTCCAATGCGCCTTTACCGATGTTACCAATACCGATACCTGCGCCAATGGCAGCAATACCTGCACCAATACCTGCACCCATTTTTGCAATAGGAGCTAATTCGTTAGCTGCTTGTAATAAAACTGTTAAAAGTGACATAATAAATAAGGATTTGATTTGTATTAATGATTAATTTCTTCGTGATGATGTTCTTCAGTTGCCATTCCAATATATAAGGCAGAAAGAAGGGTGAAAACGTATGCTTGAATAAAAGCGACCAATAATTCGAGTAAGCCCATAAACAAAGCAAAGGCAATGGATACTACCGAAACTCCGTATCCGGCTACCAAGCTCATGGAGCCAAAAATAAAGATCAAACTCATAAAACCCAAAACGATGATATGACCTGCCATGATGTTGGCAAAAAGTCGGACCATAAGAACAAAAGGCTTGGTGAAAACACCTATAAGTTCTACAATGGGCATTAAAGGAATTGGAAATTTAAGCCACCAAGGAACGCCCGGAGCGTTTACAATATGTACCCAATAATTTTTATTAGCCGAAAAAGTAGTGATGATAAAAGTAAAAACAGCCAAAACCATGGTTACAGCAATATTACCTGTAACATTGGCTCCGCCCGGAATGATAGGAATTAAACCCATCAAATTGTTGACAAGAATAAAGAAAAACAAGGTTAGCAAAAAGGGCATGTATTTTTTATACTTTTTTTCGCCAATAGATGGTTTTACAATATCGTCCCTAACAAATAAAATTAGAGGTTCAATAGCCGATTGCAGACCTTTTGGCGCTTCGTTAGGATGTTTTTTAAACCTACGAGCGACACTAATGAATATGAAGCAAAGGATGGTAATGGTAAAAAATAAGGAAAGTACATTTTTGGTAATTGATAAATCCAAGGGTAAAGAAGCTTCTTTATCCACACTAACGCCATCGGCAGCAAGTTTAACGATCTTCCCTTTGTGTTCACCTTCGGTTTCGAGTTTATAACCGTTATATGTTTCGGTACCATGATGAAATTTAGAAGACATGAAGAAAACCAACTTCCCATTATCCCATAAAATTATGGGTAAGGGCAAAGAAATGTGCGTTTCCCCTAAAGTGGCAATATGCCATTCATGGTTATCTACAATATGTTCCACTATCATCTTGCCGGCATTGAACTTTTCATGCCCTTCGGTTTCGGGTTTCGATGGTGATTCCGTTGGATTGCCAACAGCTGCAAGGCAAAAAGAAAGCCCAAAAACAATAAGTGAGAGGAGGTATTTAATTCGCATACAAGATAATACGTTTACTTTTATTCTCAATTTACAAAAAGTTCGATAGGTAATTTTTTGCAAAGGTATAAAAAATCTATTTCCAAAATCATTTTGAGATATTTAGAGACCGAATTAACCCATTTTTCTTGCTTTTTTTGTAATTTGCAAAATGGTCATATTTATTTGATAACCAAACATAAAGAAAGGTGTTACATAAGATATTGTGAATGATATTTTCAAGAAAATGAAACATCAAAAAACCAAAAATTTCGTTTGAAACTTTTATCTAATTTTACAAAAGAAAAGAATGCGTTGAATACTTTGAAACCCAAAATATACCTTGCTCCTTTCCAGGGGATTACAAATAATACTTTCAGAACGGTGTTTTCTAAACATTTTAAGGGAGTAGATGCCCTTTTTACGCCTTTCTTTTTAAATATTTCCAACGAAAACAAACTTCCCCCCAAAAAGGCATCTGAACTTGAAAACACAAAAGTGAATGGTATTGAAGTGGTTCCACAAATTTTGAGCAAAAACGCAGAGGAAATTACTCGCTTTATCCATTTTTGCGCACTAAAGGGCTTCAAAGAAGTCAATTGGAATTTGGGCTGTCCTTTTCCTCAGGTGGCTAATAAAAAAAGAGGTTCGGGATTGATGCCTTTTCCTGATGAAATTGACGATATTCTTCAAAAAGTGATGCCCACAGCCGGCATACGGTTTTCAGTCAAGTGTCGGTTAGGATATCATGACTCCAAAGAAATACTCGAGCTTGCACCTATTTTCAACCATCATAAGATTTCAGAATTGACCCTACATGCTCGAATTGGGAAACAATTATATTCAGGAACTCCGGATCTCTTATCCTTTAGGAAAGCCTTATCCCTATTAACAATACCTGTGGTTTATAACGGAGATATTTGCACATTAGCCGATTATCGTAAACTGGAAAAAGAGCTGCCCGAAGTCAATACTTGGATGATAGGTCGGGGTGTTTTGTCCAATCCTTTTCTGCCGGCAAGCATTAAATGTATTCCGCTTGAAGCAGATCAAACTAAAATGATTCAACTATTTATACAGGATCTTTATCTCACTTATCGTCGTAAAATGAACGATAGATTAACGGTGCTAAGTGTCTTAAAAGAATATTGGGAATATCTTGCTCAGGGGTTCGACCAACCTCATAAGATATTTAAGAACATTAAGAAAACCAGGACTTTTGAGGAGTACGAAAGCAAGGTTACTCAAAACTTCGAAAACTATGTTTGGCTCGGAAGCCAATAAGCAATAAAAGCTTGATGTTTAAAAAGGGGTTTTTAAAACGGAAAAAAGGGGATTCTGTATATTTTACTTTTTTAACCCTAGTATTCATTATATGTTTGCCGAAGAAATATTTAAAATATTACCCATGAAAATAAATAAAAACATCGCATTAAGCGATAACGGATTTGTTTTTAATCCCAATACGGGAGAATCCTTTTCGGTAAATCAATTGGGCGTGGACATCATCAACCACTTGAAAAACGACCAACCCCTTGATAAAATAACAGAAGAAATCATTCATAAATATAGCGTTGATGAAGCTACTGCCGAAAAAGATTTATATGATTTTATCGGAATTTTACAACATCATTCATTAATTGAAGGCTAATATGAAACGCAGTCTCACTATTGGCGTAACGGGTTTAAATGCTACCGACAATCCGGGTCCGGGTTTGCCGGTCATAAGAGCGTTGCGCGAAGCTGAAAGTTTTGATGTGCGCATCATTGGACTTTCGTATGAGTCCCTCGAACCGGGGATTTATTTACACGAGTTTGTGGATAAAACGTATCAAATTCCTTATCCATCAGCCGGAACACAAACCCTAATGACCCGACTGGAGTATATCCATGAAATTGAAAAGTTGGACGTGATTATTCCCAATTTCGATGCGGAGTTATACTCTTTTATCAAGTTGGAAGACACTCTGTTAGAAATGGGTATCCATACTTTTTTGCCAACAATGGACCAATTTGAGGAGCGTCATAAATTCAACCTGAATGAGTTTGGGAAAAAACATAAAATAGAAGTTCCTAAAAGCAAATCAATAATGCATCCTGAAGAAATCAACGGTTTGCACCTCGAATTTCAATATCCTCTGGTGGTTAAAGGTAAATATTATGATGCAAGTATCGCCTATACCCCCGAACAAGCAAAAACCTATTTCAATAAAATCAGTTCGAAATGGGGTTTACCTATTATTATTCAACAGTTCGTTTCCGGTTTGGAATTTAATGTAACCGGTTTGGGCGATGGTAAAGGAAATATGATTGCTGCCGTTCCTATGCGTAAGCAATTTATAACCGACAAAGGCAAAGCCTGGGCCGGAATTTCCATTTCTTCTGAACCTTTACTCGAAATTACCAAGCGTTTCATCCAATCAACCAAATGGAGAGGTGGATTTGAATTGGAAATGATTAAAACCGACGACAATATTTATTACCTGCTTGAAATCAACCCCCGAATTCCGGCTTGGATTTATCTTGCGGTGGGTTGTGGTCAGAATATTCCTGAAGCTTTGGTCAATTTGGCTTTAGGAGAAAAAGTGGAGCCCTATACCCGTTACGACTCCGGGAAAATGTTCATACGGTATTCATTTGATCAAATCGTGGACATCAGTGAGTTCGAGAAAATTTCAACCTTAGGTGAATTATAGAATTAAAATATTTCAAAAAACAATAAAGCATACACTATTATGGAAAAATTAAGATATGAACGCCCGGTAATTAAAAAATTAGAAACCGGAATGCCCAATAAATATGGCTTACGTACCGAGTATTTCCCCAAAACCCAAATTGATGGTGTTTCGGTTAAAGATTTGGTAAAAGAACATGGTTCTCCTTTATTTGTGATTTCAGAAAGAACCATTCGCTCAACCTATCAACATGCAAAAAGAGCTTTTACTACCCGTTACCCAAAGGTTCAATTTGCTTGGTCGTACAAAACCAATTACATGAATGCGGTTTGCAGCATATTCCATCAGGAGGGCTCTTGGGCAGAAGTGGTTTCTGGTTTTGAATATGATAAAGCCATTGCCAATGGGGTTAACGGAAAGAGAATTATTTTTAATGGCCCGGATAAAACCCGTACCGATTTAATTAAAGCCATTCAAAACGATTCCATTCTGCACATCGACCATTTGGATGAATTATACAGCATCACAGAGCTTGCAGATGAACTCAGCAAAAGACCCCGTGTTGCCATTCGTGTGAATATGGATACAGGTATTTACCCTATGTGGGACCGTTTTGGCTTCAACTATGAAAATGGCCAAGCCTGGGACGCCTTGAATAAAATTTTACGTTCCGGTAAATTGGAATTGGTGGGTTTACATTCCCATATCGGAACCTTTATGCTGGCCCCAAATGCCTACGCTATTGCTACTACTAAACTGGTAGATTTGGCCTTAGGAGTTCAGCAAAAGTATAACCACGAAATTCATTACATTGACCTAGGGGGTGGTTTTTGCTCTCGCAATACTTTAAAAGGTTCTTATTTGCCTGGCGACGATACCAATCCTACATTCGATGATTATGCCGAAGCCATTACCAGTGTGCTCATCAACAGCAATTTCCCTCAAGATAAAATGCCTTTACTCATCCTCGAAACCGGACGGGCATTGGTGGATGATGCAGGTTATTTAATCACTTCTGTGGTTGCCAACAAACGCTTATCCAGCGGAAAAAGAGCTACCATTATCGATGCCGGGGTCAATATTATGTTCACTTCCTTTTGGTATGACCATAAAATTACCCCCGCCCAAAGCTTTACTCATTATGCCGAAGATACGGTTTTATACGGACCTTTGTGCATGAACATTGATGTAATTAGAGAAAGTATCTCCTTGCCTTTGTTGAACAAAGGAGACCAAATGGTCATTCACAGTGTAGGTGCTTACAACATGACTCAATGGATGCAGTTTATTACCCTTAGACCGGCTATTGTTTTAATTGACATGGACGAAAAAGTGCATGTGATTCGAAGCAAAGAAACCATTGATAACATTGAAAATCAGGAAAATACACCTGACTATTTGAAAAAATTCACTTTATAATTTTTTTGCATCCCAATAAAAAAAAACAAATTACATGCAAAAGATAAAAAACTTATTTCCGGGCTATCTTGTCAGCATTACGAATAGTTACTCGCAAATATTTTTTTCAAACTCTAAGTTTTTTGCTGTTATTCTGATTATAGTCAGTTTTTTTGATTGGGTTGCAGGTTTAAGCGGGATTTTAGCGGTAAGCGTAACCAATACTGTAGCTTATGTGTTCGGTTTAAACAGAAGCAGCATTAAGGGCGGGTACTACGGGTTTAACAGTTTGTTGGTGGCATTAAGCCTCGGCATCAATTACCAAATGAATCCCGAATTCCTTATCATATTGTTCTTTACTTCCATTCTCACCCTTTTTATCACAGTGGCATTGGAAGGAGTGGTGGGAAAATACGGAATTCCCTATTTAAGCATCCCTTTCTTGATGGCTTGCTGGATGATTACCTTGGCCACACGCCAATATACCCATTTACAAATCAGTGAAAGGGGCATTTATGTGCTGAACGAGATGTATCAAATGGGTGGAATTCGATTGTATAAGGCATACCTATGGGCAGAACAATTGCATTTGCCTGATTCTTGGGTTATGTATTTTCGATCACTCGGAGCCATCTTTTTCCAGTATAATATTTTGGCCGGACTGCTCATTGCCATCGGTTTGTTATTTTACAGTCGTATCGCCTTTCTGCTTTCCTTACTGGGTTTCTTTTCGGCATATTTGTTTTATGATATCATTGGTGCCAACATTTCGGAATTAAGCAACCATTACATTGGGTTTAACTTCATTTTGACTTCCATTGCCATCGGAGGGTTCTTCATTGTATCGTCACGATATTCCTTTTTATGGGTATTGTTAATGACGCCGCTTATCGTCATAACCATAACCAGCACCAACGCAATACTGGCCATATACCAATTGCCCATTTATTCCTTACCATTCAATTTTATCGTTTTGTTGTTTTTGTATGTGCTGAAATTCAGAGAACGGTTTTTCAATAAACCAGAGTTGGTGTACATACAGCAAAACACTCCTGAGAAAAACATTTACTTCCAGCATAACAATAAAATTCGTTTTAAAAACGCCATTTATTTTCCATTTTCTTTGCCTTTTTTAGGTGAATGGAAGGTTACCCAAGGTTATAACGGTGAATATACGCATAAAGACCAATGGCGTCATGCTTGGGATTTTGAGGTTTTTGATGAAAAAGGCATGGAATTTCGCGGACATGGGAACAAGCTCGAAGATTTTTATTGCTTCAATAAACCGGTATTAGCCCCTTATCATGGTTGGGTTGAAGAAATAGAAGACGGCATTGAGGATAATCCCATTGGTGAAATTAACACCTCGAAAAACTGGGGAAACACCATTATTATTCGTCATGCCGAAGGCTTGTACTCAAAATTATGTCACCTAAAGGAAGAAACCTTTAAGGTTGCCAAAGGGGATTATGTAAAAAAAGGGGATGTGATTGCCTATTGCGGAAACTCCGGGAATTCTCCTAAACCTCATGTTCATTTTCAATTGCAGGGCACGCCATATATTGGATCAAAAACCATTGAATATCCGGTGGGACATTATTTACTGAATCAAAATGGACACTTTAGCCTGAAACAATACGAAAAACCGGAAAAAGACGAAAATGTAACCGCATTTGAAAGAAATCGGGTTTTATACAATGCGTTTAATTTTATTCCGGGCAAAAAACTTCGGTTTAAAGTGGAGTTAAATGGTCATTTTCACCAAAATGTTGAATGGGATATAGAAAAAGACATTTATAATCAATTGTATATCAGTTGCAGTGTCACCAATTCGAAAATATATTTCTATACCGACGATGTTCAAATGTATTTTACTGCCTTCACAGGAAATCAAAGATCCGTTTTGTTCCAATTTTACCTTTCTGTTTATAAAGTAATGTATGGATATTATCAGGATATGGTGGTAAAAGATATTTTCCCCATCAATATCATTCGTAGGCCCGGACTCATTTTCTTACAAGATATTGTTGCTGCCTTTTACATTTTCCTTAAAACAGAATACACCTTGCAGTATGTTTCTAAAGAGGAGGACTTAAACTTAAGTTATTTTGAATTGGAAGGAAACAATGAATTCAAAATTTTCGGAAAATTGATTTCGAGATCTGAATTCAAAATCAAGGTGGATAACGAGGGTATTATGCAATTACAGATTGATAATAAAGCCCAAGCGAAAAACATTGTGTTAACCAGAATATAAATTTAAAATGAACCGAATTTCAAGTAATATCCTATTCTTTTTCATTGTGTTAACTTCCATGAGTGTGCATGCTCAGGAAGGAAAGGATTTTGTTTATTTCGATACATTGACCACTCAATTATACAACCGTGGAAGTTGGGATTCCTTAATCCGGGTGGCTAATGAAGCCATAGACCAAGAACAAGATTGGTATTATCTTCGGTATAGAATGGGGGTGGCTTTTTATGCGAAGAAGGATTATGAAGATGCTCAGTATCAGTTTAAAAAAGCATATACCTTTAACCCTGATAATGAAACCAATCAGGAGTATTTGTATTATAGCTTGATGTTTTCCGGTAGAACCGCTGAAGCAAAAGCCTTTAGCAGAAAAATGTATCCCGACCTCTTGAAAAAAATAAATCCTCCCAAAAATCCTATTATCAGTTCAATATACGTTGAAGGAGGCATGGCATCGTCCAATAATTTTTCAACAAATAAGCAAAGAATTGCTACGGATACCCTCACGGGAGATTATAAAGAAGCGGATTTGAGCGATAAAATGATCTATTTCCATTTAGGATTTACACATTCCCTCGGAAAAAGGATTACGCTCTATCATGCCTACTCTTATGTGGGAATTGATAAGGAAAAGCAGATAAAGTTTAATTATTGGCCCTTACCACCTTTTAGCTCAAACAATATTGATACTTCAGGCAGTTATAAAATTAGCCAACATCAATATTATTTGCAGGCTTCATGGATTGAATTTAATAAGTTTGTTTTCAAGCCGGCTTTTCATCTCCTCTATAATAATTTTTCGGCCCTCTCATGGGGCGGAGATACCCTGCCTCCATACGGAATTGTTTCTCAGAAAACGGTTTTATACGAATACCTCCTGTCATTATCGATTCAAAAAGAGTATAGGAACACTTCCTTGGGGTTGAGTGCTTCATGGAGCAATTTGGGAAAAGGGACGCAACTTCAGGGGGGGCTCAGTTTAAATATCGCTTTTCCTAAGTTTTATAGGCTCTTCAGTACCACCAACCTTGGAGTTTTAAGCGATAAAAATAAGGATCCATTAATCGATTATCCAAAGCTTAGGTTGTTTTTCTCCGAGCGCTTTTCCATGCCGCTCTCTTCAAAAATAATGGCCGGTATTACAGGAACATTTGGGAATGTATGTCATGCCAACGAAGCCAATGGAATGCTGGTATATAACTCATCCGATGCCATCAACTATAAATTGGGATTGGACCTCAGTTATTATTTTAATCAACATTTTTCTCTATCTTTGTATTATAACTACCTCTCAAAATCAAATAGTTACTTAACTGTTTACAATAAAATTTCAAGCATACAACATTTTAATTATACTAATCAATTTATAATAGGAGCAATACAATGGAAACTTTAAGAAAATTATCAAAAATCGGTGCAATTTGCATCTTGGGTCTCGTTTTTAGCGTTCAAACTTCGAAAGCGCAGGATTATGCCGTTATTCAAAAAGCGTTTTCCGATAGTTATGTGTTTGAAGGAAAGGCTGAATATTCAAAAGCCGTGGACGTAATGAAAAAAGTATATGACGAAAAATCGTACGAAATCAATTTGCGTACCGGATGGTTGTTGTATATGTCGGGATTGTTTACCGAATCGACAGCCTACTACCAAAAAGCCATCAATTTGCTTCCGGCTTCTATCGAAGCCCGTTTGGGATATGTAAATCCGGCAGCCGCTTTAGGGAACTGGGAAATGGTAAAAACCCAATATGAGGAAATCTTAAAAATAGACCCTCAAAATACCACTGCCAA
The DNA here is from genome assembly GCA_964543995.1 of uncultured Bacteroidales bacterium. Lineage (GTDB taxonomy): Bacteria > Bacteroidota > Bacteroidia > Bacteroidales > CAIXTV01 > CAIXTV01. Next base: position 1,641 of record CAZJBB010000005.1, on the reverse strand, counting down.
TTATCGTTTAGGAAACATTTACTACGGAAAACAAAATTACAATGAAGCCTTAAAATGCTTCGCCAAGGTTGTGAATCTATATCCTTTCGACTATGACTCCATGCTGATGTATGCTTGGTCCAATTATAAAACCGGAAAACTTCGCGAAGCCAAAGTACTGTTTAATAAAGTGTTGATGTACAAACCCACGGATGCTTCAGCTAAAGAAGGATTGAGTTTGATTAAGTAAATATCATTTTTACTCTTTTACCACCTTCTTATAAATCAACTTTCCATCATAATTAAACCGTATGAAATATACCCCGGGCGCATAACTCGAAGTGTACAAGGTTTGTTTCTCATGCATTTCACCTTTATACAGCAATTGCCCAATGGCATTATAAATATCATAAGTAATGGGAAGCGTATTCCATTTAGCCTCTAAGGTAAGTTCATCTGCCACAGGGTTAGGATATACACTGATGCTGCCATCGGGAGTGGGAATTATAGGCTCGCAATTTACTACACTGACATCATCCACTAAATAATAAGCAGCTGGTATATTTGAATTTGAGATAGCTAAATGTTGTACTTCACTGCTATCCAAAAAACAACCGATGGTGATAAATTGCTCTCCACCTTTTGCAATATAATTGCCTGAAACAGGCACCCAGTTTATGGTGTCTGACAAAATATTCCCAGATGGATTTTCAATAGAAGGAAACATTATTATTGGTGTAGCATTAGAAGTTATTAAGCTATCATTAGTAAACACCAAACCAATGGCATCAATGGCCCACTCAAACCCTGAGTTGTTTACCCAAAATTCCACACAATATTTTTTTCCGGAATCTAATGGATGTATTAACTTAACTTCTAAGTACTCTCTATATTGTGCTCCTCTCCAAAAAACAAAACCTGAAAAGGCATTTCCGGTTTTAGCATATTGATTTCCAAACATGATGTTTGGAACTCCATATAACCCATTAATAGAATTATTACAAGAATTATAATAATCAGTTGAACTTGACAAATTTCCGTAGTAGTCTTTCATTCCGGCAAACCAAGGAATGGCAAATGCAATTTGAGTTGTGTTATCAGGACATTGAATAAATATTTCGAAACTTGGGTTGGGAACTAAATTTTGACTTTTAACTCCAATTGTCAACATTACTAGCCAACAAAAAGTAAATACCTTCATGATAATAATAGGAAGGATTTTTGTTTCATGTTGGTTGATTTTATTGTAATAAAGCTTTAACCGAAATTACTATTTTATAAGTAGTGTTATTCGATAAAATTACAAAATAATCATTTATTACTACCGTTCTATATTCAAATTAAAAAAATAAATATCGGAATTTAAGGGAATTCAATTTGCAACAATTACTTCTAATAATAATACCGATTGTAAATATGTAATAGGAGTCCAATTTCGCTTTGCTCAATTGCACTAAACATCTATTACTTCGGCATTTTCCTGACTTCGTCACTTATTTTCCTTTGAATTTATAAATATTAATATATCAACTACTTGAATGATTATATTCGTCAATTTGGGTGAATCGGTTGGGGAAGTTTACTTTTACATTTGCATATACTAAAGAGGAAAAATAATTCCTAAAATGCTTGTGGTTCTTCGTTGAATGCACTTAGATTAAT
>CAZJBB010000004.1:0-54665 GCA_964543995.1 uncultured Bacteroidales bacterium | reverse complement strand
CCTGGACTCTTTTGAACCAAAATCAAACGTGTTGCCAGTTACACCATCGGTCAATGTATTTCAGAATTCGTGTGCAAAATTAGAATTTATTTTAATACAATTCACTTTTTTTAAAAAAACCGCTAAAATTATTATGCAGAAACCTCAAACAACTTTCTATTACTAGAATTCGGGGCAATTCTTATCTTTGCAAAAGGCAAACAACTTCCTGTTTTTATATGAAACCTCAAAACCCTTCGGATTCTAACACCTTTCATTGGCACGCATTGTACACCTTCCCTAGATTTGAGAAAAAAGTATTGAAATTTCTTCATGACAAAGGTATAATAGCATATTTGCCTCTTCAAAAAAAATTAAGAAAATGGAAAGACAGAAAGAAATGGGTTGAAGAACCCCTATTTCGTTCTTATATATTTGTTAAGGTTAGCGAAAAGGAATACTATGAAGCAGTGAATACTCAAGGTATTGTGAAATATGTAACTTTCTCAGGTAAAGCAGTAAAAATTCCTGAAATTCAAATGGATGCATTACAAAGATTGGTTGAATCTGATCAAGAATTTGTAATTTCAATCAAAAAATTCAAACAAGGAGATAAAATTAGAATCAATAAAGGCCCTTTTGCTGGATTTGAAGGCGAAATGATAAATTATAAGGGAGGGAAAAAAATGTTGATTCGTTTCGAGCAAATTGGGTGTTCGTTTCTTATAGAAATTCCGGTCACTTCTATTGAAGGATGAAAATTGTTACGCCAATATAGCAGTGCCTTTATATTTGTGTAAATATTTTAATATTCTAAATTATAGTAATATATGAGCTTTGGTCAAAACCTGTCGAAAAGAGATAAAATTATTTTCATATATTTGTATCCATTAAACGCCATATTTAGTTCATTATTAATGTAACTGAGGTGGCGAAGCTGTATATGTCAAAGAAAATATTTTGACATAACTAAATGAATATCAAAGCATTTCAACTTGAAGATTATCACGGTTGTTGGAGCAAGGCCACAATTTATTAAAGCATCAATTGTAAGTGCTGAAATTTTAAAACATAAAAACATTGAAGAGGTAATTATTCATACTGGTCAGCATTTTGATGAAAAAATGAGCAAAGTGTTTTTTGACCAATTGAATATTCCTTCTCCTAAATACACTTTAAATATCAATCAACTTTCTCATGGAGCCATGACAGGCCGGATGATTGAAGAGATTGAAAAAATTTTATTGGCTGAAAACCCTGATTGGGTAATTGTTTATGGAGACACGAATTCAACTTTGGCTGGAGCCTTAGCCGCAAAAAAATTAAACATACGGGTTGCTCATATTGAAGCCGGACTAAGAAGTTTCAATATAAAAATGCCGGAAGAAATCAACAGGGTTTTGACAGATAGAATAAGTGATATTCTGTTTTGCCCAACAACCTCAGCTATAGAAAATTTAAAAAGGGAAGGTTTTGATACTCTCGAATGTAAAATAGAAAAATGTGGCGATGTAATGTACGATGCATTTCTTCTATATAAAGATCATGCCATTGAACCTAATATTAAACTACCGTTAAATTTTTGTTTTGCTACCATTCACAGGGCAGAAAACACCGATGAAATAAAACCCCTTACTGAGATTTTTGACGCTTTGGTTATAATTAGCCAAACCTTGCCACTGATCATTTCAATTCACCCACGGACCATTCAATTTATTGAAAAACATAAAATAGACACGAAAGGCTTAATTGTACTCCCGCCATTAAGCTACTTTGAAACACTTTATATTCTGAATTTATGTGATTTTGTCATTACTGATAGTGGTGGTCTGCAAAAAGAAGCTTATTTTTTTAAAAAGATGTGTCTTACATTAAGGTATGAAACCGAATGGGTTGAACTTGTAGAGCAAAAGGCAAATATTTTGGTCGGAAACACAAAAGAATCTATTATTAAAGCTTTTAAAAGCATTGATAAACTTCAAAAGTACTCGGATTTTACTAAAACTTTCTGGGGAAATGGTGACACCGGAAAGAAAATTGTCATGAGTTTATCATAGGTGCTTTTAAAATTAGGATGAACAAAAGCCATTGTTTTTACACTCATATAGCCAATTGTTTCCAAATAGAAAGGTAAAATCATAAACTCAAAGTGTAATCCGTTTTATGTCAACTTTTAATAAAATCTCAAATAAAAGAGTACTTGTTACAGGAGGCGCTGGGTTTATTGGTTCTAACCTATGCGAAAATTTATTAAAGTACGATAACCAAATTATTTGCTTAGATAATTTCTCTACAGGTAAAGTTGAAAATATCCAAGACTACATTGCACATAAAAACTTTAAATTAATTGTTGGAGATATCAGAAATCTTGACGATTGCATTAAAGCAATGGATGGTGTCGATATCGTTTTACATCAAGCTGCTTTAGGATCCGTTTCTCGTTCATTAAATGATCCAATTACATCAAACGCAGTTAATGTCAGTGGCTTTTTAAATGTTTTAGTGGCAGCACGTGATTTAAAAGTTAAAAGGATAGTATACGCTGCCAGTTCTTCTATTTATGGTGACTCTACCTCTCTACCCAAGGTTGAACATATTATTGGGAATCCCATGTCTCCATATGCAGTTACAAAACATGTAAATGAACTTTATGCGCATGTTTTTAAAATCAATTACGGCTTGAATATAATTGGATTAAGGTATTTTAACGTGTTTGGCCGTCGCCAAAACCCTATTGGAGTTTATGCAGCCGTAATTCCTAAATTTACTTCGCAATTAATTGCACATGAATCTCCTTTAATCTATGGTGACGGAAGTTTTTCCAACGACTTTACCTATATAGACAATGTAATTCAAATGAATCATTTGGCTGCAACCTCCAACAATGAAAAAGCTATTGGACAAGTTTTTAATACTGCGGTTGGAGAACATAACAATTTAAATATGTTGGTGAGTTACATAAAAGAGTATTTATCCTTTTATGACCCTGATATAGCAAAAATCGATGCTTCCTATGGAAAACCAAGAAAAGGAGATATTCCTCATTCATTGGCAAGTATTGAAAAATCGACCTTACTTCTTGGTTATAAACCCACTCATAATTTAAAACAAGGTCTAAAAGAAGCGATAAGTTGGTATTGGGAAAATTTAAAGAAGCAACCCTTTTCTAATTAAAACTAAACTCAGTAATGAATTATAGCATTAAAACTATCACTTGTATCGGTGCTGGCTATGTTGGGGGTCCAACAATGGCCGTAATTGCACTAAAATGCCCGCATATCATTGTCAATATTGTTGATATAAACGAAAGCCGAATCCAAGCATGGAAATCAGATGATTTACCAATTTACGAACCGGGTCTTTTGGAAGTGGTAAAACAAGTACGAGATAAAAATCTTTTTTTCTCAACTGATATTGACTCCGCTATAAAGGCTGCGGATATGATTTTTCTAAGCGTGAATACACCTACCAAAACTTATGGTATGGGAAAAGGCAAAGCAGCAGATTTAAAATTTATTGAATTATGCGCACGACAAATCGCAGAGCAATCCAATGGGGATAAAATTATTGTTGAAAAATCAACCTTGCCAGTTAGAACAGCAGAATCTGTTAAACGAATTTTAAATGCATCCAAGAGCAATAATAAATTTCAAATATTATCTAATCCCGAATTTTTAGCCGAAGGGACTGCAATTGAAGATTTATTTAACCCTGACAGAGTATTAATCGGTGGCGAGCAGGACGAAGAAGGACAAAAGGCAATTCAAGCACTGGTAGATGTGTATTCGAATTGGGTGCCAAAAGAAAGGATTATTACAACCAACGTATGGTCATCAGAACTTTCAAAGTTAACTGCTAATGCCTTTTTAGCACAACGGATAAGCAGCATTAATGCAATGTCTGCTTTATGTGAAGCAACTGGCGCCGATGTTGAGGAAGTTTCATTTGCTATTGGTAGCGACAGTCGTATAGGCCCTAAATTTCTTAAATCATCTGTTGGATTCGGTGGAAGTTGCTTTCAAAAAGACATTTTAAATTTGGTTTATTTATGTGAACACTTTGGGTTAATAGAAGTGGCTCAATACTGGGAACAGGTAAAACTCATGAATGATTATCAAAAAAATCGTTTTGCCAAAAAAATTATTAATGCTCTTTTCAACACAGTATCCGGTAAAAAAATTGCATTCTTAGGTTGGGCATTTAAAAAAGACACAAATGATACAAGAGAGTCAGCTGCAATTTATGTAGCCGATATCTTGATAAATGATCAAGCACAAATTAGTGTATACGATCCCAAGGTTTCAGAAGAAGCAATGTATGAAGATTTAGACTATTTGGGATCCAGAAGTAAAGAGCTTAATCGTTCTTTCCTGAATGTTGAACGTTCAGCTTATGATGCTTGCAAAGATGCTCATGCAGTGGTAATTTTAACCGAATGGGATGAATTTAAAACCCTTGACTGGAGTAAAATATATAACCTGATGAAGAAGCCTGCTTTCTTATTCGATGGCAGACTTATTATCGACCGAAAATCGTCAGAAGAAATTGGTTTTGAGACTTTTATTTTAGGAAAAGGCAATTAAAAGATAATTTAAATAATTATATATTTAAAGTGAACAATCAAAGGATTTTAGTAACGGGTGGGACAGGTTATATTGGATCCCATACTGTTGTGGAGTTACAACAGTCCGGTTTCGAAGTTTCTATTATTGATAATTTATCAAATTCTTCTTATAAGGTTGTAGAACAGATTGAAAAAATAACCGGAACCAAGCCGAATTTTGAAAAAATAGATCTTCTTGATAAAGAAAGATTAACCTCATATTTTGAAAAAAACAAACCTTTTCATGGGGTTATACATTTCGCTGCTTATAAAGCCGTAGGAGAGTCCGTTAAATTGCCTTTACTATATTATGAAAACAACCTATTAGGATTGATCAATCTTTTAGATTGCATGAATAATTACAACTCAAATAACCTGGTCTTTTCTTCTTCATGTACTGTATATGGCCAACCTAAAGAATTACCGGTTACCGAGAAAACAAGCTTGCAGCCAGCAACTTCTCCTTATGGAAACACAAAGAAAATAGCTGAGGATATGATTAGGGATACAACATTTGTTAATGAGAATCTGAAAGCTATTGTGTTGAGATATTTTAATCCGGTGGGTGCTCATGAATCAGCTTTAATTGGTGAATTACCAAATGGAGTTCCCAATAATTTAATGCCTTTTATTACCCAAACGGCAATTGGCAAACGAGATGTCTTGCAAGTTTTTGGAAATGATTACAATACTCCTGATGGGACTGCAATTCGCGATTATATTCATGTTGTGGATTTAGCCAATGCTCATATTGCCGCTTTAACAAGACTTACTAAAAAAGACTCAAAAGATAATGTTGAGTTTTTTAATATTGGAGCAGGAAGAGGATACTCTGTTTTGGAGGTTATAAATGCATTTGAAAATTACACCCATGTTAAGTTAAAATGGAAGTTTTCTGCTAGAAGAAATGGCGATATTGAAAAAATATGGGCTGATAGTGCTTTTTCAAACAAAACACTACAATGGAAGGCAAACCTGGGAATTGAAGAAATGGTTACAAGTGCTTGGAAATGGGAAAAAATGATTCCTGATTTGTAGTGCAATTAAATTTTTATTCACTTTTCACTTCCTTTTTGAAAATTATTTTATGAACCCTAATAATCTTAAAACAAATATGAAAAACGTACTACTTGTAGGGGGTGCCGGTTATGTTGGCTCTGTATTAACCTCCTTTCTATTAAAAAAATCTTATAAAGTAACTGTTTTGGATAATTTTATTTACCAAAACTATTTCTCGATGCTTCCATACCTTGGAGATCCGGATTTTACATTAATTAAAGGAGACTTATGTAATACATCCGACTTGGAAAAATGTTCATCTGGCATCACAGATGTTATTATTTTAGGCGGTTTAGTAGGTGACCCAATCACTAAAAATTTCCCTAACGAATCAGAAACTATTAACGACAAAGGGATAAAAACCTGCATTGATTTTTTTGACAAAAAGGGAATAGATAAACTAATTTTCATTTCAACTTGCTCTAATTATGGATTAATTAAAGAAAACGAATTGGCCGATGAAAACTTTATTTTAAGCCCACTTTCTTTATACGCTAAAGCAAAAGTTAGCAATGAAATTCATTTGCTTTCAAAAAAAGGTACGGTAGATTACACTGGTGTGGTATTTAGATTTGCAACAGCTTTTGGATTATCACCAAGAATGAGATTTGATTTGACTATTAGCGAATTTACACGTGATCTGTTCTATGGCAATGAACTATTAGTATTTGATGAAGATACATGGCGGCCCTATTGCCATATTCGGGATTTTTGCAGATTATTAGAAATGGCATTGCAATGCGATAAAAGCTTGATTAATTTTGAAGTATTCAACGCAGGAGGAGATGTAAATAATTACACTAAAAAAATGATTGTCAATGAAATAATCAATTACATTCCTGAAGCTAAAATTAAATATTCAACAAATGGTAGTGACCCTAGAAATTATAGAGTGTCATTTAAAAAAGTTAAAGATGTCTTGGGTTTTGAGCCAAAGTTTACTGTTAAAGATGGCATTCTTGAATTAATTCATTCCTTGAAATTGGGTTTTTATAATGACTCCATTATTGAAAAAAATAAATATGGGAACTTTAAATTAGAAAATTATTAATAGGACTTATATTAAATTTTTGTTGATGCTTTATAAAAACAACATTATAAAACATTAATTATATGCTTACTACAGTTTTATCAAACCTATATAATATTCTTGAAAAAGCAGCTAATAAAAGAAAAGATATTGAATATCGAAAGTTATTTAAAATTCATAAGACTGCTCGACTTGGATATATTCCACATATAGTTATACAAGGCAATGTTGAAATCGGAGAGAATTCATATTTTAACTCGGGGAAAATAATAACTGGTGAAAATGCTTTTATAAAAATCGGAAAATGGTGTGCCATTGGCTATAATGTAAATATTCATGCCATTTCTCATGACCCCGATTTATCTACTGGTCCAGAAAATGATAGACCTGCAGTTGAAGGATCAATTATTATTGGTGATCATACCTGGATAGGATCTAATGTTTTTATATTACCTGGAGTACAAATCGGAACAAATTGTGTTATTGGTGCAAATTCAGTTGTTACAAAAAACATTTCTGATAATTCAATTGTGGGGGGAATCCCCGCTAAACTTATACGGTTAAAAAAAACATTTAAGGACTAATTTAACTTTTTTATTGCTATCATATAAAATTCATTAGGGTATTATTAAATAGAAATGATTAACATATTTGTATAAATAAGAATAGATTATTTATTGATAAATGGAAAAATATAAGAAAATTTTAGATTTCATAAGAGACGTATACTCCGACCAAGAGGGGTTTATTCCACTTCATGCACCTATTTTTTCAGGAAATGAAAAAAAATACTTAAATGAATGCATAGACAGTTCTTTCGTTTCAAGTGTGGGGAAATTTGTAGACAAATTTGAAGAGATGATGGCTGAATATACCCGATCCAAAAAAGCGGTGGCATGCGTGAACGGAACGAATGCATTGTATTTGGCATTGATTCTATCTGGCGTCAGTAGAAATGACGAAGTAATTACCCAACCCTTAACTTTTATTGCAACATGCAATGCCATTAGTTATATTGGTGCAATTCCGGTCTTTGTTGATGTTGACCTGAGCACCTTAGGAATGTCTCCCGACAGTTTATTAACCTTTTTAAAAGAAAACACACTCCGTCGCTTTAATGAATCTTTAAACAAGCATGAGTGTTTTAATAAAAATACAGGACGAAGAATAAAAGCATGTGTACCTATGCACACTTTTGGTCACCCATGTCGAATTGACGAAATTCTTGAAATTTGCACCGAATACAACATTGAAGTCGTCGAGGATGCCGCTGAAAGCTTAGGGAGTTTTTATAAAGAAAAACACACAGGGACTATTGCTAAAATTGGCGCCTTAAGCTTTAATGGGAACAAAACGATAACCACTGGAGGGGGGGGGATGTTGCTTTTTCAGGATGAAGAACTTGCAAAGCATGCTAAGCATTTGACAACACAGGCAAAAATTCCCCATCCTTGGGAGTTTAGCCACGATTTCATAGGTTATAATTACAGAATGCCAAATATTAATGCGGCCTTAGGCTGTGCACAACTTGAACAACTTCCGGATTTTTTAGCGTCAAAACGAAAAATTGCACAACAATACGAAGCCTTCTTTTCTGAAAATAAAAACCTTAACGTTTCATACTTTATTGAACCTTCTAACGCGAAATCAAATTATTGGTTAAACGTAATTGTATTTGAGAACAAAGTTGAAAGGGATGCATTTTTAAAGTTCTCGAATGAAAACGGAGTAATGACAAGACCTGCTTGGAAACTTATGAATGAGTTAACAATGTTTTTAGATAGTCCAAACTCAAGCTTAAATAATGCTCAAAAGCTATCAGACTGCATTGTAAATATACCCAGTAGTTCAATAATTTAACAACTCTTTTAATATACAAATGCAAGCCTCCCCGATTAAAAAGATTAAAGTAGCATGGTTTTGTTACTTTTCAAATCATTTTGTTCAGGAAATGCTAAAACCAAGTAAAAAAATAGGTGAGTTTGCACCATGGATTAACGATTTAATTCCATTATTTGAAAACAATGAAAGTATTGAGTTGCATATAATATCACAACACAGAAACATAACTGGATATAGATCATTTAAAAACAAGAATATAACTTATCATTTCTTCAATTACGGGATCCCATTTTGGGGCATTCAATGGCCTAGTTTTTTTAGGGTAGATTCTTGGACGGGTTTTTATAATATGAAGTTCCGTTTTGCCCAAATCGTTAAAAAGATAAAGCCGGATATTATACATATGCATGGCACTGAAAATATATTTTGTACAGCCATAACTCAATTTTACAATAAATATCCGGTATTAATAACTGTTCAAGGATTTATTCATAAAGCAACAGATATCAACGCTTTAACAATTAAACGATCGAAAAAAGAATTTGAGATTTTAAGATTGTTTAATCACTTTGCTTATCGTACTGAAACAATGAAGCAAGAAATAGCAGAAATAAATCCGCAGGCAACATTGCATTGGCATGATGGTGCAATGAAAAAAATTCAACCAAAAAATCTTGAAAAAATTTATGATTTGGTGTTTTTTGCAAGAGTCTGCAAAGACAAAGGAATTGAAGACTTGCTTAATGCCATGTTTATTTTAAAAAAAAGCTTACCAAACATTTCTTTATGCGTCATTGGGGGTGGGGATATAAGCATATGGCAGCAAAAAGCAGATGAATTAAAAGTCAACGAAAATATTGTTTGGGCTGGGTTTTTAAAAACACAAGAGGATGTATTCACCATGGCTTCTGAAGCAAAAATTTGTGTTTTGCCCACTCATCATGATATCATTCCAGGGACAATTATTGAAAGCATGTTTTTAAAATTGCCTGTCGTTACATATAATGTTGGAAGTATCTCGGAAATTAACAAAGACAATGAGGTCATTTCAATTGTTCAAAAAGGAGAAATAAATGAGCTGGCAAAAGCGATTTCATGGCTTTTAAAAAATGATGATATCCGATTGGATATGGCTGAAAAAGCATATAAACGAGCCTTTGATTTTATATCAGACGACAAAGAAATTATTAAAGACATAGTTACCGCATATCAAAAAGTTATTAGCGATTTTAAGCTTAAGAAACACCTTAATTAGTAATACTTAGATTAAATTTCAAGAAAATGCTGCCCGCATTAACAAAAATCAATACCCCCTTTTACCTTTTAGACCTTCAAAAGTTAGAAAACAACTTTAATTCATTAAAAGAGGCCTTTGAAAGCAGATGGCCCAACCTAATTATTGGTTACTCTTTTAAAACGAACTCACTCCCATGGATTATCAAATGGATGCAGCAAAAAGGAGCTTTAGCAGAGGTTGTATCATCAAACGAATTTGATCTTGCCTTACAACTCGGATTTAAGAAAAAAGATGTAATATTAAACGGCCCCGATAAAGGTTGGGGAAATTTTGAAAAAGCACTTAATTCAGGTTCTATTGTAAACCTTGATTCGTTTCATGAAATAGATTGGTTAAAAGCTAATTTTCCAAAAAGGAAAAAGTACTGGGAAGTTGGTCTGAGAATAAATTTCAATCTCGAGCATTATTGCCCAAACGAAACCATAATGGGGCGTTTGCCGGGAAGATTTGGGTTTAACATTGAAAATGGGAATTTCCAAAAAGCAGTAAATGAACTTAATAAACTTAACCATGTTAAAATTGTAGGCCTTCATGGTCACCATAGTACCAAAACCAAGAGCCTAAATGTTTTTGAAAGTATTATGTCCCAGTTAATTGAATGCTCAAAATTATTTGAAAACAAATTAAAATATATTGATATAGGTGGTGGGTTTTTTGGTGATAAACCCAATACTCCCACTTTTAATGATTATGCAGAAGCGATTATTAATAAAATGCATAGCAATTTTGATCCTTTGTATACCACATTAATAATTGAGCCGGGCGCATCCTTAGTCGCCTCTCCTTTCTCATATGTGTTTAAGGTGCTTGATGTAAAAAAAATTAAAGATAGTCATTTTATAAGCGTTGATGGAAGTAACTATCACATAAATTCAAAGTTCGACAATAGAAAATTCAAAATTAATCTCTTGTCTGAAACAAAAGGAATTGCTAAGAAGCAAGTAATTTGTGGTTTTACTTGTGTGGAAAATGACAGAATAGCAACGTTAATCAATGAAAATAAGCTCTCGGCTGGTGATTATCTTTTCATTGATAATATTGGCTCTTATACCATTGCAACGGCCCCAATGTTCATCAAATTCTTTCCTGCAGTGGTTGTTAAAAACCATACCCAATGTTTTTATGCGAGAAAAGAATGGGAAGCCAAGGATTATTTAACAAAATCATACTTGGACAATAAAATGATAATTGGCTGATTTTGTAAGCGTTTTTGTTTATCAGGTTAAATACAAATTAAATTAATGAACTTATTAATTCTAAGTCCCGGTAGACGGGTTGAGATTGTAAAATATTTCAGAGCCGCACTTAATAAAGATGACAGAAAAGTAATTTGTCTTGATATGGTTGAGACCGCTCCGGCTCTCTATGTTGCTGATAAATATTACATAATTAATAAGGATTTTAAGCAATTAGATGTTTATATTTCTGAAGTTCTTACCATAGCGCTCAAAGAAAATGTCAGCCATATCATTTCTTTAATAGATCCTGAGTTAGAATTATTGGCGAAAAATCGAAAAATGTTCAAAGACAAAGGGATAGAGTTAATTTTATCTGAAAATAATATAATTGATTGCACCTTTGATAAGTTTAAATTTTATCAGGTCTTTAATAATGACATCAAACTAGTTAAAACATTCAATAATCGTATTGATACATTAAAGGCATTAGAAAGTAACCAAATTAACTTCCCCTTAATAGTTAAGCACCGAAAAGGTAGTGCAAGTTCCGGCATTCAAAAGCTCAATAATCTAAGTGAGTTTGAGAGCTTAATCGACAACGACATTTGTATTTTTCAGGAATTTATTCAAGGAAAAGAATATGGGGTTGATGCATATTTTGATTTGATTACCGGTGAAATTACATCTGTTTTCATAAAAGAAAAGATATCTATGCGTGCTGGCGAAACCGATAAAGCCAATTCTGTTTTTATAAATGATATTTGGCTTGAAATCAAGAAATTTGAAAAATTTACCGGATTTAGGGGTCCAGCCGATTTTGATGTTTTCGTTTCAAATAATGGAGAAATGTTTATTAATGAGATAAACCCAAGATTTGGAGGAGGGTATCCTCATGCTTATAATTGTGGAGTTAATTTCATGGAACTCATCCTTAACAACATGAAGGGTATTAAAAATCAAGTAAAAATTGGTTCCTATCCTGAAAACATTTTAATGATGAAATACAATGGCCTTCTATTTAAAAATGGCACCGATATTAACTTTACTTAACTCATAAATAAAAAATATAACTCTTATAATGATTTTATTATAAGATTGAATTTCATATTCATTACAAATCATTAATGAAAAATAACATTTTTAAAGTTCTGGGTAAATTTAAACTTTATCGAGCAATAAGATCTTTTTACCATAATCCAAGAATTACTTTAGAAGAATATTATTCTAAAATTCACGATAAATATACGGGATTAGATACCGTAAATAGAATACATGAAAACGATCTTGGGATCCCTTTACATTTAATGCCAAATAGATATGAAGGCTCTGGCAATTCATACATGAAAAGAGTTTTATTAGATTTAAACATTACGAATAATGACATCATTATTGATTATGGTTGTGGTAAAGGAAGGGCCCTTTTGTATTTCTCTAAGTTTCCTTTTAAGAAAATAATAGGTATTGAATATTCGCATTCTGTTTTTTTAGTAGCTCAAGAGAATATCAAAAAAATTAAAGACCCTAGAATATTAATTCTACATAAAGATGCCGGCGACTTTCAGGACTTAGACGATATTAATTTCTTTTATTTTTTTAATCCTTTTGGTGAGGTTACTTTTAATCGGGTATTAGATAATTTGTCCCAATCACATCAAAATCGTCCTCGTCTAATGTATGTTATTTATTTAAACCCTGAATGTCATAAGGATATAGAAGCACGTGGATTATTTGAAAAATACGCTGAATACGATTCAGGATATCCTTACAAATATTATATATATAAGTCAGTCTGCTAATTTAATTATAGGAATATTGAAGTCGAACTGAAAGTATGGAAGAATGTAAAATATTAAATGTTAAAGACGAGCAAGCATGGAATGAGTATTTTAACTTATTATCTAAAAGCAAACAAGATGTTTATTTTACGCCTCAATATTATAAATTACATGAAGAACATGGAGACGGTAAAGCAAAATGCTTTGTATTTATTAAAGATAACGATTTTGCCTTATACCCGTTTCTGATAAACTCCATAAATGAATTAGGTTATAAAACTAATGTTGAGTGTTTTGATATCCAAGGAGCTTATGGTTTTAATGGAGTAATCAGTACATCAAACGAATCTTCTTTTAAGACAGGCTTTAAAGAGTCATTCCATGAATTTTGTAAGCAAGAAAATATTATCACAGAATTTACCCGGTTCCATCCATTAATCAGAAATGAAAGTTTCTCTGAATACATGGAAATTATTGGCGTTAGAGAAATGGTGCTTCTTGACCTTTGCAATGAATACGACTTTATTTGGAATAAGTGCTATTCAAGTGTAAACAGAAACATGATTCGTAAAGCCGTGAATCAAAATATTTCTGCTTCTGCTTCTGATAAAATTGAAGATTATCACGATTTTATTGATATCCACGATCAGACAATGAAAAATGTTGGAGCAGAAAAATATTTTTACTTTTCCGAAAATTACTTTTTGAAATTTAGGGAACTATTAAATAAACAACATCGTCTAGTTGTGGCAAAAAAAGATGGTAAATCGATATGCGCAATGTTACTATTTATTAATGGGGATTACGCACATTACCATTTATCCGGTCGGGTAAAAGAGTATTCAAATACAGGAGTAAACAATTTGATTTTAGATGAGGCAATTAAAATTGCAAAGCAAGAAGGATGTAAAATGTTTCATTTAGGAGGAGGAAACTCCAACGAAGCGAATGATTCTTTGTTGAAATTCAAATCAGATTTCTCAAAACAAAGGGTGATGCTTCAAATAGGCAAAAAAATTCATAACCATGATGTTTACAATCAAATCGTAAATCAGTGGTCTGAAAAGTTTCCCGAAAAAGCAGTTATGTATAAAAATTTCGTTTTGAAATATAGATATTAAAATGAATTATCAAGACAGGACCATATCAGAATTCATAACCGTTTTGGAAGCTTTAAAGCTAATGGACGCCACAGGTTATAGATCTTTATTAGTTTTAGGTGAAACTAGAAAGTTTAAAGGAATTCTCAGTATTGGAGATATTCAGCGAAGTCTAATAAAAGACAATAACTTATCCATCTTTGTCAAAGATATCCTTAGAAAAGAACCTATAATAGCAAATACAAGCACTTCATTTCCGGAAATCAAAGAAATCATGATTAAATTCCGAATGGAATTTATTCCAGTTATTAATACCAATAAGGAAATTGAACAAGTGTATTTTTGGGAAGACTTGTTCGATTTAAATACACATATTCCATTAAACCAATTTAATACACCAATTGTGATTATGGCTGGTGGATTAGGTACTCGGTTAAGGCCACTGACAAACGTACTCCCTAAACCCTTAATTCCAATTGGAGAAAAAACAATAATAGAAGATATTTTTCAAAGGTTCAATAATCATGGGTGCGATACCTTTTATATTTCCGTTAATTATAAAGCGGAACTAATTGAATATTATATTAAAAACCAAAAACTGCCTTATAATCTTCATTTTTTCAGAGAAAAAAAGCCCATGGGTACAGCAGGAAGCTTGTCTCTCTTGAAAGATCAAATAAAAGAGACCTTCTTTGTTCATAATTGTGATATCCTAATCGAACAAGACTACTCGGAAATTTTGGAATATCATAAAGCAAACAAGAATGAAATTACAATTGTTGCTGCACTCAAACACATACCCATCGATTATGGAACAATAGAAACTGCAGAAAACGGCAAACTAGTTAGTCTTGTTGAAAAACCCGAACTTACTTTTAAAATTAACAGCGGAATGTATGTATTAGAACATTCCCTTTTAGACGAAATTCCTGAAAATAAGGTTTTTCATTTAACGCATCTGATTGAGAAAATTATGAAAAGAAAAGGAAAGGTTGGTGTTTTCCCTGTTAGTGAAAAATCATGGAAAGACATTGGAGGATGGAGTGAATTAATGAAAATAATTTCTCCTTTATCATGAGTTTTATTAAAACCTTGGTTAGTACCAAGCCTTCTGATATTTTAAAAAATAAAAGCATCAGAAAAAACATTATTAACAGTTTTTACTATTTCGGAAGCACTTTTATTGCATTTTTAATTTCCATTTATACTCAACCTATTTTTTCAAAATATCTTGAGTTAAAAGATTTTGCAATTATTGGTTATTTCAGTTCAATTACAGCAATTCTTTACCCCCTTTTTAGCATGTCGTTGCCTTTTTATTACTTGGCACGATACTGGAATTTAGAGAATGATGAAACACCAGAAAAGAATTTATCTTTTATTTTAAATTTCCTGAATATCGCAAATGTCATAATCGCCATAGTCTCCTTTATAGTAATTAGCATATATTTTAAAGCGCTAAATGTTACGATACCACTAACACCTTTCATTTTTATTGTTTTAGTTCAATCTTTTTTTGAAAAATATAAAACTTATTATTTAATTGAATGCCGTGCTCAAAAAAACGGATTAAGTTTCTTTTTAATAAGTGTACTTCAAATATTGATTAACACAGGCTTTAGCATCTATTTTGTTATTTATTTAAAGTCGGGTGCCACTGGTAAAATGAGTGGCCCTCTTTTAGCTTCCTTTATTACAGCAATGATTGCGATTTTTCTTTTAGTTAAAAAGAAAAAATACGTTTTTTCGTTTAAAATTGAACCAACGAAAGTCAAAAAAGCACTGAAATATACCATACCGTTGATTATTGGGGCTTATGCTTATTACCCAATTGGGAACATTGATAGACTGTTTTTAGAGCGGCTTGGAAATACATCTGAATTTGGATATTATAATATTGGATTAGCCATTTCAGGTTTTGCCGGAACCTTTTTTATTGCATTATATCAGGGTTTTGAGCCTGATTTATATAAATTTATTGCTCAAAAAAGGTATAAACAATATGCTATTTTTATAACATTTTTCTTTTTTATCATTGGAAGTTTGTCTTTTCTATTTATCTTGTTTTCTGAGCCTCTCGTTTCATATTTAACAAGTGGTAGATATACACATGCAAGTAGTTATGCAAATGTTTTTATCATTGGTCTTTTCTTTATGCAGGTTGGAGGTGTGATTGAGCAGATTTTTACTGCATTTGGAGCTACAAAAATTGAAATGTGGCGCAACATATTAATGGGACTATTTTGCGTAATTACATACTATTTAATGATTCAATTTTATCAGTTCCAGGGAGCGAACATTGCTCGAGTAATCTCATCTGTATTTTATGTTTTAAGCGGGATAATTATGCTTATTTGGTATGTGAAAAAAAAGAAACACATGCTAAATTAAATCAATAATCGATATATATTTGTCTGTTTTATTTAATAAATAACTATTAATGTTAAAATCTATTTTTGAGTTTCCTTTCCATATCATTAAATGGAGGAAGAAAATTGGTCTGCTCGGAGCAATTAACTTAAAGTTTATCGATCTATTATCAGCGGGAAAAAAAAGACAACTCAAATTTGAATTATTTGGAGAAAAGGTGTCTGTTTTTTTAAGATCATCCACCACTGATATCATCGTTTTCCAACAAATTTTCATTCAACGAGCCTATAATGTAAATATTCCATTTATTCCCAACAACATTCTTGATGCAGGGGCGAATAATGGTCTTAGCAGTCTTTATTTTGCAAAAAAATTTCCTGCTTCAAAAATAATTTCAGTTGAACCTGATGTAGAAAATTTCGAAATGCTGACACTTAACAATTCAGCTGAAAAAAACGTTTTTTGCTTAAATTCTGCCCTTTGGAATGAAAAAAGAACCATTAAAATCACATCTGAAACTGCAAATAAAGATGCTATTGCCGTTACCTCTGATTTAGATCAAACGGCAATAGAAATAAATGCCTACAGCATAAATGATATCTTGAAGATGTATAATATTTCCGGATTTGATGTTGTAAAAATGGATATTGAAGGAAGTGAAGCAAAAGTTTTTTCCAATAACATTGAATGGCTTAAAGATGTTAGAATCTTAATAATCGAACTGCATGATTGGTATGACAATGAATGCTCAAAAAATGTTTTTAAAGCATTGATAAATTGGGGATTTTACTTATTATTAAGTGGTGAAAATTTAATTTGCTTCCGTGATTATGACGATTATATGAAATCCTTAAATAAAATGTAGATATACTTATGGAAAAAGCTTTAACAAAACCATTATTGTTTATGGTCTTTAATAGACCAGAAAAAACTCAAAAAGTTTGGGATCAAATAATATTAGCAAAACCTTCTAAATTATACATTTCTATAGATGGTCCAAGAAATCATATTCCTACCGACGCTGAAAAGGTTCAACAAGTTAAGGATATTGTTAAAAATGTGGGTTGGGTTTGCGATGTTAAGTATTTAATCCATGAAAAAAATCTTGGTTGTACTTTGGCCGGCAAAACAGCATTTGATTGGGTATTTAGTCAAGAAGAAGAAATGATTGAATTAGAAGATGATGTAGTTCCAACACAAAGTTTCTTTTGGTTTATGCAGGAAATGCTTGAAAAATACAAGAATGATGATAGAATAGCATATGTTTGTGCAGAAAACTATGGAATTAAATTTGGAAATGCTACCTATTTCTTTTCAAAATATGCAGGTAGCTGGGGATGGGCAACATGGAAAAGAGTTTATAACTTGTGGGAATACAAGTTAGACAGCCTTGAAAAAACAGTTAATACTCAATCTTTTATTGATTCATTCGTTTCGAAATTTCAATATGAATTTTGGAAAAAAAGATTTTACCATTGGAAATATATTGGTGGTAATACCTATGATTTACAGGGATTTTATTTAGTCCATAAATATAATAAACTTAATATAATTCCTAATGTAAATCTGATTACGAACATTGGATGGGACATGGAAGCTTCTAACACAATAGTATCGAGTACAAGTGATATATCAGCGCAAAAGTTCGGGAACATCCCAAGTTTTGAAATTAATGAAATTGTTCACCCAACAAATATAGACTCAGATGACAATATAGAATTAAGGTGGTTTAAATATCATTTTCAAGCCAGGTCGGAGTTTAGTTATAAATTAAGGTGGTTTTTAGGCCCCTACATTAGAAAAGTTTTTCCTAAAAAAAGGAAGTAATAAGAAATCATACTTTTAGGAGTGAGACCACATTCCAATCAAAAATCCATGAAAAGCCCTAATTCATTTTTATCAAATGGTAGCAGAAACCGGTAAACAAAAGTACTTTTTTACCTTGTCTATGATTTTAATGGCAAAAAGCTTCTTGCCTATTGTTTTTAATAATCTACCCTTGTTTATTGGAAGCACACACCTTTGGTCTGTTATCTGGGGGGTTTCTCTTTTGTTTTTTCAACCAAATGTACTTTCAAATAAGGCTATCATTTATTTAGCCAAGTATGGGTTTTTTATTTTCGTGGCAACCCTTACTTTTTACACCAATATGGATGATGTAAATTATAAAAATTTATTCTCTGAACTATATAATATTTCGGTAAGTGTCTCTATAATAACCTATTACTATGAAACAAAAGATTTTATAAATCTTGCCAAATTGATAAAGTGGTCTCTTGTTTTTTTGTTTATTACTACAATTATGACCATTATATCCTCATCAATCGATCCATATTACGCCAGAAACTTAACAGGCTTATCGCTTGATACAGTTGGAACAGAAAGAGATAATATTATTGGTATGAGAAGATACGGTGGTGGAGATTATTCTGCAGCCACAGTTTTTATGAGCATCATTCCATTTTTTGTTTATTTCTTTAAAAATCAGCATCTTAGCATTATGTCAAAAACGCAGATAACTCTTTTTGCTGTTTTAATATTTCTCGCATTAATTGGAATGCAAATATTTGCGAATTTAATTTTCGGTATTTTTTTAATAATTATTTCGTTCTTTGGATTGGAAAAACTCAAGAATTCTATTTTGTTTTTTGCAATATTTTTCGCATTTTTATTTGTTATACCTAAAGATATATATGTTTCTGCATTAATTGGTACAGCAAGCTATTTTACTACCAGCAAGGACATAAATCATAAGTTTGCCGATTTAGCAGTTTTTATTGAAACCGGTGCTGAAGTGGGCGATAATAGCAATGAAGCAAGCATGAGAGCAGAACGATATCCTATGCTTTTTGACGCGTTTGTTCAAAACCCCTTATTAGGATGTTATTTTAATTCCGACAAATTTGGGAATGGGTACAGAGATGAAGGCGCTCATTTATACTTAATGAACAAGTTAACCATTATGGGAATAATTGCCTTTATTGCATTTCTAATAATTCCTTATCGATTTATAAAAAGCAATTTAAAGCGCTTTAATAGTAAATATAATTTTTTTTATATAATGGCTTCTATATCAATTATTGGAATAGGCCTTTTTAAAGTTGTTGGTGGGAGGTCTACTTGGTATGCTTTTTTTGTAATTCTGCCGGGTATTTATTATTTACCTCTATTAAAAAAAACAAAAGGGAAATAGCAGTCTCCAACTTATTAATCTTCTCTAAATTTTCAGTTTAAAAATGAATAATAAAATATTATTAATAACCGGAGGAACCGGTTCTTTTGGAAATGCGGTTTTAAAACGCTTTATTGATTCTTCAGAGTTTAAAGAAATCAGAATTTTTTCTCGCGATGAAAAAAAACAGGACGACATGCGCATTGCCCTTAAAAATCCAAAAGTAAAATTTTACATAGGTGATGTAAGAGATATATACGCTGTTGAAAACGTAGTAAATGGGGTAGATTATATTTTTCATGCAGCAGCCCTTAAGCAAGTCCCTTCTTGTGAGTTTTTTCCAATTGAGGCAGTTAAAACAAATATTTTAGGCACCGATAATGTACTTTCAGTTGCAGAAAAGTATAACGTGAAACGTGTGGTAGTGTTAAGCACTGATAAAGCTGCTTACCCCATTAATGCAATGGGGATGTCCAAAGCGTTAATGGAAAAAGTTATGGTAGCAAAGTCAAGAAATCTTGACCCTCAAAAAATGGTTTTTTGCGGAACTCGTTACGGAAACGTTATGGCCTCAAGAGGTTCTGTCATTCCTTTATTTATAGAACAAATTAAGTCAGGGAAGCCTTTGACAATTACGGACCCTTATATGACTCGTTTTATGATGACCCTTGAAGATGCTGTAGATTTGGTAATTTATGCGTTTGAACATGGTCAACCGGGAGATATTTTTGTTCAGAAAGCGCCTGCGGCAACTATTGAAGTTCTAGTTAAAGCGCTTTTAGATTTATATCATGCGAAAAATGAAATAAAAATTATTGGTACTCGTCATGGCGAAAAATTATACGAGACCTTAGTTAACAGAGAAGACATGGTTAAAGCTGTGGATATGGGCAATTATTACCGCATTCCGGCAGATAATAGGGATTTGAACTATGAGCAATTCTTCAGCCAAGGAATGGGTGCCGTTTCTACGGTTGATGAATATCATTCACACAACACGCTTCGCTTAGATATTGAAGGCATGAAAAAACTTCTGTTAAAATTAGAAATGATTAAACAAGATGTAGGAATTTAAGTGAAAGCCTATATTACAATTGATATTTTCCTTTCGCTGTTTTTTAGACAAAAAACATGATAAACACTTCGTATACATTGAATCATCCCTTGAAAGTCGGAATAACAGGTCAAGCTGGTTTTGTTGGAACCCATTTATTTAATACCCTAGGTCTTAAGCCAGATAATTACATAAGAATTCCATTTGAGGATGAGTACTTTAACAATGAAAACACATTAAATAATTTTGTCAAAAATTGTGATGTCATAGTGCATTTGGCAGCAATGAACCGTCATAATAATCCGGATATAATTTATAACACCAACATTAATCTTGTTCGGCAATTAATTACGGCTTGTGAATATACGCATTCCAGACCTCACATATTGTTTTCCTCTTCTACTCAAGAGGAAAATAATAATCTTTATGGTAAATCTAAAAAAGAAGGGCGTATCCTTTTTAAAGAATGGGCTGAAAGAAACCATGCTAAGTATACAGGATTAATTATTCCAAATGTTTTTGGTCCTTTTGGCAATCCTTATTATAATTCTGTAGTCGCGACTTTCTGCCATCAGCTCACTCATAATGAAACACCAAAAATTGAAGTCGATGGAGAGATAAAGTTGATTTACATTAATGAGCTTGTAGTTGAAATATTAATGCATATTGATGAAAGTTCTTCAAATACCAGTCATCATATTCCTGCTACTTCCTCTATTAAGGTTTCAGCTCTTCTTGACAAACTCAATCAGTTTAAAACGGATTATTTTGAAAAAGGCATTATTCCCTGTTTGGACAAGCCTTTTGACCGAAATCTATTCAATACATTTCTTTGCTACGTTGATCATAAAAGTTTCTTTCCCTTTCGATTAAAGAAAAACACTGACAATCGGGGCAGTTTTATTGAAACGATTAAGTTACAAAGTGGAGGTCAAGTGTCATTTTCAACAACGGTTCCTGGCATAACTCGCGGTAATCATTTTCATATTAGAAAAGCAGAACGTTTTGCTGTAATAAAAGGAAAAGCCTTAATTGAACTTAGGAGAATAGGAACCAACAATGTGTTTTCTTTTGAACTAGATGGACAATATCCTTCTTTTGTTGACATGCCTATTTGGTATACACATAATATTACCAACATAGGCGACGAAGAGTTATATACAATATTTTGGATTAATGAGCATTTTGTTGCCGAAGATCCCGATACATATTTCGAAACTGTTTAATGAGGTATTTAAACCATCTTGTGAATTAAGAATAATGCAACACTAATTTTATATTCAAAGTACTAATTTTATGAAAAAAGCGCAACTCAAAGTTCTTACCGTAGTCGGTACGCGCCCCGAAATAATTCGCCTTTCTCGCACTATGACTTTATTGGATGAGAATTTGAACCAAATTATCGTTCATACTGGTCAGAACTATGACTATGAATTGAATGAAATTTTTTGGAATGAATTGGAACTTCGTAAACCGGATCATTTTTTAAATGTTGATACAACCTCATTAGGTTCTGCTGTTGGCGATATTTTAAAGAAAACAGAAGAAGTGTTGAAAATTGAAAAACCTGATGCTTTGCTGGTATTAGGGGATACCAATTCTTGCTTAGCGGCATATATAGCAAAAAGAATGCATATTCCGGTTTTCCACATGGAAGCAGGAAATAGAAGCTATGATTTTAACGTTCCAGAAGAAGTAAATAGACGCATTGTTGATCATATTTCTGATTTTAATTTGGTGTATACAGAGCATGCAAGAAGGCATCTTATTTCCGAAGGTCTTCCTCATAGAAGAATATATTTGACAGGATCTCCAATGAAAGAAGTTTTAGATTATTATTTGCCAAAAATTAAAGCTTCAAATGCATTGAATAATCTTTCTTTAAAAACTAAAAATTACTTTTTAGTATCAGTTCATCGAGAAGAAAACGTTGATAACAAAGAAAACTTATTAAATATTCTTCACGTTCTCAATAATTTAGCTGAAGAGTATCAAGTTCCTATTATTGTTTCAACCCATCCTCGGACCAGAAAGCGCATTGAAGTTCTATCCGCCGAGGAATCGACAAATCATAAGCTAATACAATTTTTAAAACCCTTTGGGTTTTTGGATTATGTGTTTCTTCAAATGAATGCTTTATGCACTATTTCTGATAGTGGAACCATTAGTGAGGAGTCTTCTATTTTGAATTTCCCGGCTGTTTCTCTTCGACAATCTATGGAAAGACCAGAAGCACAAGATGTTGGAACAATTATTTTAACGGGTTTTAATTCTCAAGTTGTTTTAGATAGTGTGCGATTGGCGATTAATGAACCCGCAAAAAGGAATCTTTACCAAATAGCCTCGGATTATGAAATATCAGACACTTCTTGGCGTGTCTTAAAATTAATTATGGGGAATACCCGATTAAGCAATTTATGGTGGGGAATAAAAAACAGTTAAACATCGTTCTAATCTTAACCGGTGGTTATGGATTTCCTATTGGGGATGCATATACAAATAGGATATTAGCCTTTGCAAAAGGTTTTGTAAAAAACAATTGTAAAGTTACCATACTCATTATTTATCCGGGACATAATAACAAGGCAGAAGAAAAAGGATCGATTGATGGTGCCGAATTTATTTTTTGTGCCGGTACGAAAAGGCATAATTCGTTTTTTTTAAGAAAATTAATTGGTCTTAAGGGTATAGTGAACTCTTTGAAGTTTCTGACTAAAATTAATAAAGAGGAAAAGATTGATGCAGTAATTACATTTTCACAATATTTAAGTCAAAACCTTTTTATATACTTTTTCACACGACTTAAGAAAATATTGTTTTTGCGAGAAAACAATGAATTTCCCCATGTTGTTTTAAATAGAGGGCATGAGAAATTGCATTTCAACGAGAAATTATATTTCAAGTTTTTAAATCAATTATATGATGGTTATATATTAATAAGTTCTTCTTTGAAAAAATTCAATGATAATTTATTGAAAAGAAATTCACCTGTACTCACTGTACCTATTATTGTTGATAATGAGAGGTTTGCTTTTGATGAAGTGGATCGACTTAATAAAATCACTTATTGCGGAAATCTATTTGGCGATAAAGATGGAGTGAAAATTTTACTTGAAGCATTCTCGTTAATACACCTTAAGCATCCCAGCTATAAGCTCTTATTGGTTGGAAACACATCTAATCTATCTAAGTTTGAAGATTTAAAAAGCACAATAATAAAGCTTGGCATAGAGAATAAAGTTGAATTTTCGGGATTTATTTCAAGAGATAAAATTCCTTTTATTTTGTCACAATCAACTCTCCTTGTACTGGCACGGCCAAATAACATACAAGCAAAAGGCGGGTTCCCAACAAAGTTGGGTGAGTATTTGGCAAGTGGTCGACCGGTTTTAGTAACCGCAACTAGCGACATCCCAAATTATTTGACTCACAAGAAAAATGCATTTCTTGCTCAACCGGATTCTGTTGAGGATTTTGCCTTGAAAATGGATGAAATATTGTCTGAGTATGAATTTGCAGCCCAAGTTGGGATTGAAGGTAAAAAATTAACTGAAAATGTGTTTAATTATGCATTTCAGGCTAATAGAATTATTGACTTTATTCATCAATTAAAATAATACGTTAATGGGTGCTTTTTTTCTATCTCACCAAAACACAACGATTGATGAGTCAAAGGTAACGGAGACGTATTTTAGGAAAGGATTTAAGTCTCCGTTGAAGATCAAATTTGGTGAATACAACTTGCTTCTGTATAAAAAGCAACTAATGGATCTCAATAATTACTACCATAATCCCGAGGGTTCAATATATGTTTGTGGTTCATTTTTCTATAAAGAATCAAATTATGAAGATAGTCTTTCTTTACTTTTAAATGATTTCATAAAGAATATTGTAGATCCTCAGCGCTTATATGGAAATTACTCTATTCTTATCCAAAACAAAGTCACGAATCAACTAGCTTTTATTGTTGACCCTTCCTTTATCAAGAACATTTATTTTGATGATACAAAATTCATATTATCAACCGACTTACTTGCAATATACAGTTCAATTCCAGACCATTACACTGTTAATAGAAATGCGATTATTGAAAATATCACAACCGGTCATTTAATCGGTCCTGACAGCTATGTTAATGAAATCAAAAAAACAGATAAAATAAATTTTTTCAATTTGAATGTAAGCTTCCAAGACATTCAGTTTCATACTTATAAACCTAAAATTGACAAAGAACCTTTAAGGTTTTCTGAAGCCATTGAAAATGCCGGATATCATTTAGATAACTATTTTAAGTCAGTTAAAGCATTATCTGATGAATATGGAGCACATATTGGATTAACAGGAGGATTTGATAGTCGTTTACTCCTAATGTTTGGCAAAAGACATTTAAAAAGCCTTTCCACGAATTCTTTTTGGCGACCTAATTCTATAGAATATATTAATGCTAAAAAACTATCTGAAGTAGCAGAAACTGAATTTTTTTCTTTTGAAAATAATCCTTTTGTGTGTCCCGAAAAAGAAACTATGCTTGAAAAGTCATTTTATTTTTTCGATGGTCAAATGCGCTCCCAAAATGACTGGATTCAAGAGTTTAATTTACCAGAATACTCGGAGTATAGTGCAGACAAGCATTATGTTGGATTCCATGGCTGCGGTGGTGAACAGTATAGAAATGCCGACAGAATGATGAGAAGAATATCTCTCAAAACTTATGTTAAACATGAATGGATGTTTAAGCAATGTAGGAACTCCTTTCTCAATAAAGATTTAGAAAAAAATATTACTGAAAATATTAAAAGGAAGCTAAAAAGACTTGTTGAAATTCCTCATGATTCAATTAGTATAATAGAACTGAAAAGAATTCAAAACGAAGTTTGGAATACAGCAAATAGAGCTACTAGAGTAAATTTATTGAACCAACAAATGTTTTACTTTGCACCGTTTACAGAATATCAGATTTCCAGATCTGCATATAATTATGTTCCTTTCTTGGGGAACTCTTTGTCTTTTCAAATAAAATTAATGAAAAATTTGGATCCATTATTATCCACAGTTCCAACAAACTATGGGTTTACTATATATAATGAAGAACCCTTCAAATTTAAACTAATTCCTTTTGTGTTTAATTTGCTTCCACGTAAAATATTCTATTTTTTGTATTTTCAATTAAAGAACTTCACAAAGCATCAATATGATTATAATTCCTTTTATAAAGAGTCTGACTCTGAACTTAAAGCCATTAGTAAAGATGTGGATTTGTCGAAGATAGGAAGCAATAAGTATTTAGGCAACTTATTAGTTTCTGCAGACTATTTTTTTAAACAAATTAAAAAACTTTAAATGTTCAATTATATAAAAAACCTGCTGTTTATATTTCTTTCTTACAAAATAAGGAGGGAAATGAATCATAAAATAACGAAGATTATCAAATCTTTGGAAAAAACCAAAATAATATCACAAACAGTAGTTGAACAACATTTAAAAAAATGGAAAGCTCTTGGAAATAAACCTAATACAAAATGGATAAAAGTATATTCCTCGTTAAACTCGATTGAAAGTCCCGATTATGTTACAGAAGCCGATTATTATAGCAAAGTAGAGCCGCTACTTAACAACTCTTTATTTTCAGAATCGTATTCTGACAAAAACTTTTACCATAAAATTATTCCAATTGAATATTTGCCTAAAGTAATTATTAGAAATATAAATGGTGCATTATATGATGAGCAATATCTTCCAATTAATTACGCATCAGCAATTTCTTCTATTAACGTGTATGAAAAATTAATTATAAAAAAAACCATAGAATCTGGTGGAGGGAAAGATGTAATGCTCCTAATTAAAACCGAAATTGGTTGGGTTGATAACAACAATAAGGCAATTGACATCGGTAATTTATTAATTGAATTTTCCAACAACCATAATATTCAAGAGTATATCCGCCAGTTTGATTATTTCGCAATGTTTAACAGCAGCTCTGTAAACACCATTCGTTTGTACACTTACAAATCTGTGATTTCAAATGAAGTTTCGGTAGTAAACGCCGTTTTACGGATCGGAAAACAGGGTTCTTTTGTGGATAACCAAGCATCAGGAGGTATTTCTGTGGGTATTGATTTGAATAGTGGAAAAATAAATACCTTTGCTGTAGACAAGCTCGGTAGGTTGTTTTTTGACAGCAATGGTTATCAATTTAAAGAAGCTCCTGCCATACCATTGTTCCAAAAAATGAAAGAAACAGCTATTGAAATTGCTCATAATTTTCCTTATCACAAACTTTTAGGCTTTGATATTTGTTTAGATGTAGATGGAAAATTAAAAATAATCGAAGTTAATAATCGAAACATTGAAATTAATTTTCACCAAATGAATAATGGCCCTTTATTTGGGAAATTTACAGATGAAATAATAAATTATGTAAGCTTGAACAAACAAAACATCCATTACTATTTGAAATTTTAAATAAATTCACATGAAAAACAAAGAAATAATAGCGCTAATTGACTATAAAAATCATTTTGGTTTCAGTGCCGGTTCTAAATTTTATAGAAGTGGTATGGATATTGAACTTTTGAAAAAGTTTTCTATGGAAAAAGGCTATTCATTTAAAATGATGCATTTTAATGATCTGGATTTCAGAAATCTTAAAACAGAAGACACATTATATATTTATACATCACAAGAAGATCCTGGATACCATTACAAAGGATATATCGAAGATATTGTATATTCTCTGGAGTTAGGGGGTGCCTATGTTTTGCCTAAGTATAAATATTTAAGGGCAAATAATAATAAAGTTTTCATGGAACTTCTTCGTGATTTAAGTAAGGATGAAGATTTTCACAAAATAAAATCTAATGGTTTTGGAACCTTTGAGGAATTAGAGATGAGCAATGTGGTTGCAAACGAAAAAAAAGTTATTAAAAAAGCTGCAGGGGCAACCAGTAAAGGTGTCTTTCTAAGTTCAAATCAATCTGAGCTTTTGAAAACCGCTAAAAAAGTTAGTTCATCGCCTTGGACCTGGGATGGTATTAAAGACCTTGTTCGTCCTTATCTGCACAAAGGATACATCCCGAATTCAAGA
Source organism: uncultured Bacteroidales bacterium (assembly GCA_964543995.1). Classification (GTDB taxonomy): domain Bacteria; phylum Bacteroidota; class Bacteroidia; order Bacteroidales; family CAIXTV01; genus CAIXTV01. Next base: position 27,122 of record CAZJBB010000004.1, on the reverse strand, counting down.
AACAGGAAAAAGTTTATTATACAGAATTTTATTCCTGACTTAAAAAACGATTGGAAAATATTGGTTTTTGGAGATAAATATTTTATTGAATATAGGGGAGTTAGAGAAAATGACTTTAGAGCAAGCGGAAGTCACAAGTTCCTTTTTAATGATGATATAGCTGATAGAATTCCAGCCGGAATTTTTCATTTTGCCGAAAAAATAAAAAACATTTTGCAAAATCCTCATTTTTCTATTGATATTGGGTTTGTTAATAACGTGTTTTATGTATTCGAATTCCAAGCCTTGTCCTTTAGCTCCTATGCTCAATTAAAATCAACTTGTTATTATGAGAGAAAAGGAGAAGAATTTATTCGGGTTAATGAAAATTTTCCTTTAGAATATTTATACATTGACAGTCTTATTCAATATTACGAGAAACGTTTAGATTAAAAGGTCATTATTTTTAAAAACATAGGCATACTTTGAAATAACCGAATACCTTTTTCAATTTGGTATTTCATAAAAAACATTGCGGTGATTAGAAAACAATTTGTAGCAAGATGTTATAAAAAAGGTCATTAATTGTTTTCATAAAAAGTGATTTATCAAATTTAACTAGCGAAAAAAAATAGCAAAAATTATGCGGATACTGGTTACTGGTGGGGCAGGTTTTATAGGGTCCAATTTAGTTGACAAATTATTGATTGACGGTCATGAAATTGCTTGTGTTGATAATTTCGATAAATTTTACTCCCGCACCATTAAAGAGAAAAATATTGAGAACGCCTTAAGAAATAGTAATTTCCATCTAAAAGAAGTCAATATAACACGTTATGAAGAACTTGAAAAAGTATTTTCAGATGTTAAACCTGAATTGGTTATTCATTTAGCGGCCAAAGCAGGGGTTCGCCCTTCAATTGTGGATCCCGCTGGATATTATCAAGTTAATGTAATTGGCACTTTAAATGTATTAGAAGCAATGAAAAAGAATAACGTAAAAAAGATGTTATTTGCTTCTTCTTCTTCGGTATATGGAAATAATTTAAAGGTTCCATTTTCCGAATCTGATCCAGTTGATAATCCTATTTCTCCTTATGCCGCAACAAAAAAATCCGGTGAATTACTCTGTCATACCTATCATTACTTATACAATTTTGATATATATTGCTTAAGATTTTTCACTGTTTATGGACCCCGTCAAAGACCAGACCTAGCAATTCACAAGTTTACAAACAAAATTTTGCAAGGTGAAGAAATAGACATTTTTGGTGATGGAAGTTCGTCGAGAGATTATACATATATTGATGATATCGTCGGTGGATTAATGAGTTGCATAGATAAATTAAAAGGATTTGAAGTCATAAATTTAGGGGAATCACAAACAATTACGCTAAAAGAAATGTTAAGTCTTTTAGAAGAAAGTTTGCAAATTAAAGCAAAAACCAGAACACTTCCCATGCAACAAGGAGATGTTAATAGAACTTTTGCTGATATTTCGAAAGCGAAAGCTTTATTAAATTATGCACCCAAATGGGATGTAAAATCAGGTATTTTAGAATTTGTTAAGTGGAAATTATGATGAACGTTTTGTTTGTTTCAGGAGGAAATTCGAAAAATTTTAATATCGCTCCCTTTATTAAAGCCCAAGGAGACTCTCTTCAAAAAAAAGGAGTTAATATTCTATATTACCCCGTTAAAGGAAAGGGTATTTGGGGCTATTTAAAAAACGCCGCATCCATCCGAAAACAGGTAAAACAGGACAAAATTGATGTTATTCATGCACATTACACACTCAGTGGTTGGGTTTCGGTTCTTTCATTTTCACGGAGACCAATCGTCCTTTCTCTTATGGGTAGCGATGCCTATGGAGAGTATATTGGGGTTAATAAAATAAATTTTAAAAGTAGATACTTAATTTTGCTAACCTATTTAATCCAACCTTTTGTTGCTTCAATTATTTGTAAATCTGAGCACATTAAAAGTTTTGTTTATTTGAAGAAAAAAGCCAGGGTAATCCCAAATGGAATTATTTTCGAAAATTTCAAGATTTTTGAATCGGATATAAAAAAAGAATTAGATCTTACAGCCAATAGAAAACATGTGTTGTTTTTAGGGAATCCTAAAGACCCAAGGAAAAACTATAAATTATTGGAAGATGCTATTAAAATATTAAACGACGAAAGCATATCCATATTGGCCCCTTATCCAATTACTCATGATGAGGTGGTAAAATATTTAAATGCTGTGGATGTTTTGGTGGCTCCTTCGTTTATGGAAGGCTCCTCGAATTTGGTAAAAGAAGCCATGGCTTGTAATTGTCCTGTAATTTCAACTCCCGTAGGTGATTCAGAATGGCTATTTGGGAAGGAACCTGGTCATTATATCACTTTCTTTTCTGCCAAAGAATTGGCTGCTAAAATAAGCGATGCTTTGACTTTTAAAGCTCAGAATGGTTCAACTCAAGGAAGGCAACGTTTAATATCACTTGGACTAGAAGATCAAGTGGTAGCAGAAAAAATAATTTCAATATACCATCGAATTAGCAATAAATAAGGTGAATGAAAGTTGTGTTTTTAAAAGGAAAATTACAATTCTTGTGTGCCTAAAAGGACTTGCCCAATAATGTTCAATTTTAGGTTTATCTTATAAGCGAAAAGATATAAACCTATAGTTTTTTGATTTGAAGAAGTATATATGTATTATTACAAAATAATATCAAATAAGATATTTTGTGAAATTAATTAATGATTATACGCTTTTAGACAAAGTTAAGTGGAACAGATTTGTATTTGACCACCCAAATGGAAATATTTTTCACACATATGAAATGTATGAATTATATTTAAAGGAAGCTAATTATACTCCTGTTCTTGTTGCCTACCTAAGCGATTTTGGAGACATTGAAGGTCTTATTGTTGGAGAAATTCTAAAGGAAAGAAGAGGCTTCATAGGAGTATTAACCGCCAGAGCCATCATTTTTGGGGGACCCTTGGTTTTGGAAAATAATAAAGAGGTTTTCGATAGACTATTGGTTGAATTTAACACTTTAACCGACTCGAAAGTAGTCTTTTCGCAATTTCGAAATCTATGGGATATTAGCGTTTTCAAGGAGAATTTCCAAAAACGAAATTATAAATATGAAGATCATTTGGATATACTCTTTAATTTAAAATCGGGCACTGAGCAATTATGGACAGAAATGAGTTCAACCCGAAAAAAACAAATCAACCGAGGGCTAAAAAGAGGTGTAAATATTGAAATTAAAGAAAGCTTAAACCAAGAAGAATTAATTAGCTGCTATAAGATTTTAAAAGAAGTGTATGAAGATGTAAAGTTACCATTTCCAAAATTGGAATTTTTTGAAAACGCATCCACAGTATTTAGAGAGAAAAAGTATTTAAAATCGGCTTTGGCATACTTTGAAAATGAAATTATTGGATTCCGATTTTTTTTATGCTATAATGGGCTCATTTATGACTGGTACGCCGGAAGCAAAAAGGCACATTACGAAAAGTATCCAAATGATATATTACCTTGGGCTATTATAAAATGGGGGAGTGAAAATGATTATCACACTTTCGACTTTGGAGGAGCCGGCAAACCAGGTGTTCATTATGGAGTTCGAGATTATAAATTAAAATTTGGTGGACAGCTGGTAAGTTTCGGGCGTTTCGAGAAAATCAGTAAGCCTTATATTTATTATCCTGCATTTTGGTCATTAAAATTAATCCGAAAATTCCCAACTAGAAGAAAAAAAACAGCATGAGAAAGCTTATCCCAAGATTAAACTATGACTTTGGTTTTATCAAATTAATTATTGGTTTTGTAGGGTTATTTAGGAATACTATTAAAAATCAAGCCATTGAAGATTTTTTCGAAAACAAAAATGTCTATTTTACTAATCAAGCAAGAACTGGGTTAAGAGTCTTGTTAAATTCAATTGGCCTTAAAAAAGGGGATTACATTGGAGTACAAGCATTTAATTGCAACACGGTTTTCAATGCAATAAATAAAGCAGGTTTTAATATCGTTTATATTGACATAAACGAAAACCTTACCATCGACATTAACGACTTAAAGCAAAAAGCACCACAAATTAATGCACTGATTGTAACCCACACCTTTGGGATTCCTGCAGAAATTGATTTGATTAGAGACATTGTTGGAAATAAAATCATAATTGAAGATTGTGCTCATTCTTTTCTTTCAAAAAAAAATCAGACTTTGACAGGTAGGTTTGGCGATGCGGCAATTTTTTCCATTGGAAATGCTAAATTTCCTTCTATTGGAGAAGGAGGTATCGTAGTTTTAAATAATGCGTTAATTAAGCCAACATTTGAAGAACAATACTCCCACCTACTGCAATTTCCTTTCAGAAAAGAGTTTTTATTCTTAATAAAAAACTTTCTTTTTAGTTTTTCTCATATTCCATTTATCTATGGTACCATTACAAACCCCTTTCTCAAAAAACTTGATAAAAAGACTGATTTTGGAGGAAAATATAAGTTTGAGGAATTTTTAATCATGCGATCTTTTAAATATTTATTTTTCTACAGGCTAAATACGTTAAAAATGCTTTGTGAAAAACAAAGGGTAAATGCAAAGAAAATATTAGCTGAAATTCCTCAGAAATTAATTTCTATCAGAGAGCCAGAAAATGATGTTTTTAATTACTTTATGATTCCTCTTCAAATCGAGGCTCCTGATGAATTTATCAAATTTTTTAATTATAATGGAATTGAAACCGGGTTCCATTTTTCTAAATCTATTGAATGGGCTAAAATGTTCGGATATATTAATGGTGCTTGTCCAAATGCAGAGAAAGTGGTAAAAACACTGGTTGTTGTTCCCTGTCATTACAATTTAAAAGAAAATGAAGTTCGAAAAATAGCAAAAATATTTCAAACATATAAAAGTGAACATACTTATTGATATTATTCACCCTGCACATTTAAACTTATTTAAGCATTTAATCTTTGATTTAAATAGCAAAGGTCATAATGTAATTGTTACTTGTATTAATAGAGGGAAGCTACCATTGATTGCTGAAAAAGAGCTGTATCCGCAAAAAGTTCATTTTATTGGAAAGCATAGAGGTACAAAATACTCTATTCTTTTTGAAGCCAATCTATTGCGTTTTTTTCAGTTATTTTTCTTTATTTTAAAAAGAAAAGTTGATGTAGGAATTAGTTTTGGAAGTTTTCTTATGGGTGCAAATTTAAGACTTATGCGAAAACCTAATATTCACTTAAGCGATGACCCGGAAAGAAAAATAAATGCAATTTTAGAGTTGATGACTTGTACAGAAAGATATTTACCCCCCATAATTACTCCTTCCGGAAAGACAAAAACGTTTAATGCACTCAAAGAATGGTCATATCTTTCACCAACGTATTTTACTCCAAGTGAAACTGTTCTTAAAGAATATGGACTTGAACCCAACAAATACTTCTTTATCAGGGAAGTAAGTACTGGAAGCCTCAATTATTTGGATCAGGAGGCAGGAATAATATCGTCATTTGCAGATAAGCTTCCTAAAGAATATAAAGTTGTGTTTTCTTTGGAAGATAAATCTTTTAAACATTTATATCCTCAGCATTGGATATTACTGAAAGAACCCGTGAGTGATATTCACTCCTTAATTTATTATAGTAAAATTGTAATTTCCTCTGGTGATAGTATGGCTAGAGAAGGTGCTATGTTAGGTAATTTAAGTATTTATTGTGGGGGTAGAATTATGAAAGCCAATCAATTATTAATTGAAAAAAATATACTTTACAAAATTGAACCCAATCTCGTTGTTGAGTTTATTGAAAACATGTTGAATGGTGGTTTTGATTTTAGCAAACAAGATGAATTTAGAAATAACCTATTAAATGAATGGGTCGATGTAAATAGTTTCCTTAAAAAATTAATTCTTAAAAATAATTACTCATGAAAATCTCAATTTTTGGACTAGGCTATGTTGGATGTGTCAGCCTGGGATGTTTATCTAAGAGTGGGCACACAATTGTAGGTGTCGATACGAACACTGTAAAAACGGATTTAATTAACAACGGATTACCTACAATTATCGAAAAAGACATTGACGAAATAGTTAAGACGTCTTTTCTTGAAAAACGTATTTCAGCCACTGATGATTATGAATTAGCCGTTCTTTCAACGGATATATCAATTGTTTGTGTTGGAACACCATCGACTGATCAAGGCCATTTAGATTTAAGTTATATTTATGCTACTGCCTCCCAAATAGGATCATCTATTAAAAAGAAAGATGGCTTTCATATTATTGCAATTCGCTCCACCGTATTGCCCGGAACAAATGAAAAGGTTGGTGAAATAATTGAAAAAGCATCTGGGAAAAAAAGAAATATTGGATTCGCAGTGGTCTCTAATCCTGAGTTTTTAAGAGAAGGAACAGCAGTAAATGACTTTTTTAACCCACCACTAACAGTAGTAGGCTGTGAGAATGAATCCGCTTTAGATACCTATTTAAAAATATATAGTGAGATAAATGCACCGGTTGAAAAAACCAGTATTCATGTGGCTGAAATTATAAAATATGTAAATAACTCTTATCATGCTCTTAAAATAGTATTTGCAAATGAAGTAGGGAATGTTTGTAAGAAGTTAAAGATTGATTCTCATGAAGTTATGAAAATATTTTGCTTAGATACCCAGCTAAATATTTCACCATATTATTTCAAACCGGGGTTTGCCTATGGCGGATCCTGCTTACCAAAAGACCTCAAAGCATTAAAAACGCTTTCACATGACTTGTATTTAAACACACCTGTTTTAGATCAAATTGAAGAAAGTAATTCTTTTCAGAAAAAAATGGTTTCTGATAGAATTGAGAAGCTTGGAAAATTGAAAATCCTTGTTTTAGGATTGAGCTTCAAATCGGGAACTGATGATTTGCGTTATAGTCCTATTGTAAATATTATTGAATCGCTTTTAGGAAAAGGGTATGAAATAAAAATATACGATAAAAACGTAAATTTATCTAAGTTGATTGGTAAAAACAAAAGCTATGTTATAGAAAAATTGCCTCATTTAGACTCACTCTTGGTCACTGATATTGAAGAAGCTATTAAATGGAGCGAACTAATTGTTATTACAAATAAAGAGAAGGAGTTTGAATCAGTAGTTATTCCGAATGATAAGCATATATTGGATTTAGCAAGACTCCCTCAATTTGAAAATCATCCTAAATATGATGGGCTTTTGTGGTAGTTAAATGAGAATTCTTATTGACATTGGACATCCGGCACATGTGCATCTTTTCAAACATGTTGCCATTAAACTGAAAAAAAAAGGTCATACAATCTTATTTAGTGTCAGAAAGAAAAACGTGAATGTTGCCTTATTGCAATCATTAGGGTTTGATTTTGAAATATATGGGGAGTCACAAAAAGGAGTTTTCAGAAAACTATTCGGCTTAATTACCTTTAACTTAAGGCTTTTGAAAATTATTAAAAATTTTAAGCCTTCGATAAGTATTAGCCACTCATCCTTTTATTTGTCTCAAATTTGCTGTTTGCTCAGAATTCCTAATATTACTCTTGAAGATACAGGGAATGCTGAGCAAGTTATTTTATATAGATACTTCACTAATGCAATACTCACTTCATCCTCCTTTCACAAAAGCTACGGTAAGAAGCAAATTAAATATGATGCCTATCACGAATTAGCCTATTTACATCCAAATCAATTTGTTCCAAATAAGAATATATTTCAAGAACTAGGATTACAAGAAGAAGACAAATTTGTTTTGTTACGATTTGTTTCATGGAGTGCCTCGCATGACTTCGGACAATCTGGAATTTCTGCGGAAAACAAGGAGATACTTATAGATACTTTAAAATCAAAATACAAAGTATTCATATCATCAGAAGATAATTTGCCTAATTCATTAATCCAATATAAATTGAATGTAAGTCCAGATAGAATTCATGATGTACTTTATTATGCTGAGTTCTACATTGGAGAAGGTGCAAGCATGGCATCTGAAAGTGCCATTCTTGGGACACCTGCAGTTTATGTTAATTCAATGGAAGCCGGAACAATTAGCGAGCAAGAGAAGTATGGATTATTATTTCATCTGAAAAACAGTAAAGATTTAATTAAATTGGTAAAAGATTTAATGTGTATTGACAATATGAAGACTGTTTTTAATGAAAAACGTAAATCTATGCTTTTGGACAAAATTGATCTTTCGGCTTTTCTTGTTTGGTTTATTGAAAATTGGCCAGATAGTATGAAAATCATGAAAGAAAATCCGAATTATCAATACAATTTTAAATAAATGGATTTTACTATTGAAACATATAAAACTCTTCTTAAACACTTACAATTAGCTAATTATGAGTTTGTTAAGTTTAACGAGTTTCATTTGGTGCAAGATAAAAAAGCTGTGACCCTTCGTCATGATGTTGATTTACTTCCCAAAAACTCATTACGCTTTGCTAAAATTCAAGCTGAATTGGGTATCAAAGGAACGTATTATTTTAGAGCTGTTCCTGAAAGTTGGGATGAATTGGTAATAAAAGAAATTTCTTCACTTGGACATGAAATTGGATATCACTATGAAAACTTAACTGTTTGTAATGGAAATATTGACAGTGCGTTTGAAGATTTCAAAAGAAATTTGGAAGCATTAAGGAAATTAGCAAATGTTACCACAATTTGCATGCATGGCAGTCCGAAAAGCCCTTTTGATAGTAAAGATTTATGGAAAAAATACAATTATCGAGATTTGGGAATAATTGCAGAACCTTATTTTGATGTTGATTTTAATAAGACATTTTATTTAACTGACACCGGTCGTAGATGGGATGGATATAAAGTTAGCGTACGAGATAAAATACCTTTACATCAAGATCGTTGGAACAAAGAAGGTTTGACTTTTCATAATACCCAAGATATTATTAATAGAGCTAATGAGTTGCCAAATAAAATAATGTTTACTTTTCATCCTCAACGTTGGCATGATAATGTTATGGATTGGTCAAAGGAATTTGTACTACAGAATACCAAAAATGCAGTTAAATATTTTTTGATAAAGTCAAAATAGTCATAAAAAGATGGCCAGTTTTTAAGAACTTCCTTTAAATTTCTGCTATCTTTTGATTTTCAATTACCCCAAATACGCTTCTGATTGAGTTTTTCTCTTTTTAAAACAAAATCAATAAAGAAACAATTACTACTTAATACATGAAGAAAAGACTTCTGTTTTTAGCAATAATCATTATTTCAAGCACTTATGTCCATTCACAAATCGTTTATCAACATATAAACGATAAGTCCTTGTATGACTTTTTAGATGAATTATCGAATGAAAAAATAATTAATGTAAACACCACAATCAAGCCATACAGTCGAAAATTGATTGCTGAAAAATTATTGGAGACCAAAGACAAGGCTGATCAACTCACCAAAAGACAAAAGGAGGAACTATTTTATTACTTAAATGAGTTTAGTTTGGAAACTGGTATTTTGCCAAAATCCACATTAAATCTTTTTCATAAAGGAGACAGCTTAAAAATAGGTGTTTTAATCCCTGAGATTGCTTGGAATACCGCGGAGGCCAAAATTTTAATTCGACCTATTTATGGTTTTCGATATTTCAAGAAACCGAACGATCATTTTTATGCGAGTTATGGAGGTGCAGAGGCATATGCTAATATTGGAAAAAACATTGGGATTTATGCTAGCCTTAGGGATAATCATCAAGAAAAATACATACTTGCCTCTCCAAGTTATTTCACAAACGAAATGGGAGGGAATTATAAAGGCATTGCGGGAGGTAAAAGCGGAGGAGATTTTAGCGAAATGAGAGGGGGAATTACCTATTCGTGGAAATGGGGCGACATTGGATTGATTAAAGACCATTTGGAATGGGGCGATAATTACAATGGTTCTAATATATTTTCGGGTAAAACTCCTTCGTTTGCAATGATAAAGTTGCATTTAAAACCGGCAAAGTGGTTTGATTTTAATTATTTCCATGGTTGGCTAGTTTCAGAAGTAGTAGATAGTGCCCATTCTTATGTTACTTCAAATGGAGATTATAGGGCCATATATCAAAATAAATATATCGCAGCCAACATGTACACCCTTTCTCCTTGGAACAGGTTTAACTTTTCTATTGGAAATTCAATAGTTTACAGTGACATGCCTGTTCAAGCGGCCTATTTGATACCATTTATGTTTTTTAAGTCTATTGATCATACCATAAATCATAATATTGATAATCAAAACTCTCAAATGTTCTTGAACGTTAGCAGCAGAAATATTAAGCACTTACATTTATTTTTATCCTACTTTATTGATGAATTTTCTGTTGATAGAATTACGAGTAGGAATAGACATAATTTTGTAGGCACCAAATTCGGTTTTTGTTTGTCAAATTTCCCAATTGTTAATACCAGTTTGAGAGGTGAATTTACTAAAACCATGCCGATTACTTATAAACATCGTGTTCCCAGTTTAACATTTGAGACAAACCAATATAATTTAGGGCATTATTTAAGAGATAATTCTCAAGAAATTTTTATTTCTTTCGAATGTAAACCCTATAAAACACTGAATATCATTTTAAACTATATTAATGCATTTCACGGAAATGAATACAAATACATTATTAATGGTACTGTTCCAATAGATGAAGTCCCGGTGTTAAAAGATAAGACATGGAGTAACCAGACCCTTGCTTTAAAAATTGAATACCGTCCCTTTGCAAACACAAATTTATTTTTAGAGTATGCAAAAAGCAATATTCAAGGATACAACGTGGATAATAAAACAGCTCAGTATTATTTAGACTTATATTCTCCTGAATACCTGCATGGAAGTAATAGTGTTGTTACCTTTGGGTTTGCTTTTGGATTTCAATAATAAATAGCAATCCTATTTATTAGTTAGTTAAGTTTACAACGATTTCGCCATTTTTAATTAGCATTATAGCACATCCATCAGTTTTAAAACCCTCATAAATATTTGAATCACAGTGTTGAATTTGATTTCCGACTGAATTTATTGTTTTATAGTTGGGATTCCAAATCATGAAATCAGCATCTGAGCCTATGGTTATTGAACCTTTTTGAGGATATAATCCGAAAATTTTTGCCGTATTGGTAGACGTTAGCCTTACAAAATCCTGTAAGGCTATTTTATTTTCTAAAACACCGTATGTATACATCAATTGCAAACGAAACTCAATCCCTCCCGCTCCATTGGGAATTCGTGTGAAATTGTTCAGCCCCTTATTTTTCTGCCCAAGGGTGTTAAAAGGACAATGATCGGTGGCAATTGTATCAATAGTCCCGTCTTGTAATGCTGCCCATAAGGCCTTTTGATCTTCAACCTTTCTTAAAGGGGGGCTTATTACATATTTAAGTGCTTCAGATACAGGTTTTTCATAAACACTATCATCAAGAAGTAAATATTGAGGGCATGTTTCACAATAAATGGGCATGCCTTCTTTTTTTGCCTGACGTAGGTATTCGATTGATTTTGCTGTGGAAATATGTACAAAATAAGTTTTGCAATTTGTTTTACGTACTAAGTCAATTACTTTTTTCACAGAGTTTGATTCCGTTTCGGGTGGTCGAGATAAAGCATGATACTTTACCTCCGTTTTCCCCTCCTTAATAAAAGTTTGCTGAAGGTTAAGAATTTCGTCTCCTTCTTCGCAATGCACTAAAACCATTGCGTTTAAAGCAGCAGCGGTTTGCATTACCCATTCCAGCTCAGAAAGTTCCAAACCAATGCTGCCTTTATATGCAAGATATACTTTGAAAGATTTAACTCCTGCTTCCTGAACGCAGTATTTCATCTCCTCTAAAATACCGGAGGAGAACCAGGTAATGCCAACATGGAGCGAAAATCCTACTAAGCTGTTTTCAGCTTCTTTCATTCTAAGTGACAAGGCTTCTTTTAAAGATTGACCTTTAGTTGGGGTAACAAAATCCATAAAATAAGTCGTTCCCCCCTTTAAAGCAGCCTTACTTCCATTAACAAAATCATCGGATGAAGCTCCTGCCGGTGTGGGTAACTGCATGTGAACATGAGGGTCTATCCCCCCGGGAAAAACAAGAAAATTACCTGCATCAATATTTTTCTCATCACAACAAAGCGGAATATTCTTCTCTATTTTAGTAATAATACCATCTTCTACAAGAACATCTGAAATAAATTCTTCGTTGGGATTGACGATATGAGCATTTTTTATTAGTAAAGTGGGCATGATATTCTGTTTTAACGGTATGAAAATGATGGGTTCATAAATGAATCCATTTGATTATCTGATAATTGCAAATTAATTATTCTGTTGTAATGCTAAACTAATTAAAAGCAAATTTACAAAATCAAACACTACATTTTTTATTCACAATTCACAACCGAGTTTATTTGGAATGAATAATACATCTTATCTTTTTTGAAAACTTAATATTACATTAACACACAGGAAACGTTTTTTATTGCAAAACGTTTCCTGTGTGATTTTTTTTTATACTTTTGCCGGAGAAATTAATAATTATTCCAAATGGAAGAAGAAATCATTAGAAAATCAACAGAAATCTATATAAAATATGGGATTAGAAGTGTTTCCATGGATGATATTGCTCGGGAACTTGGAATTTCGAAGAAAACCATTTATCAATATTTTAAAGATAAAGATGATTTGGTAGAAAAAGTGGTAACGGGATATATTCATACTATGGAGTGCAAAATGATGAACTGTACTTCTCCCGGATTAAACTCCATTGACCAACTTCTGGAAATCAGTAAGTTTTTGATTTCAAATCATACGAAAATAAATAACTCCGTAATGTATGATTTGCAAAAATACCATCCAAAAGCATGGGAAATCATCACCAATTTTCGCTCTTGTCATACCTACGATAATATTTTGGAGAACATGAAAAATGGGGTTGAGCAAGGCCTATATAGGGATGACATTAAGATGGACATTATTGCTCGTTTATATGTGTATCGTATGGAGCAATCATACGACATCATGACCAACATCATTGCCAATTATTCCTTCGAAGACATTTTTAACACCTTGTTTATATACCACATCAGAGGCATTGCCAATGCAAAAGGCTTGGCCTATTTAGAAAAGAAAATTAAAAACGAAAATCTTAATTAACATGAATATGAAACAAAAACTCATCCTACCCATGCTGATTTTTACCGGCCTGTTGCATTATTCCGCCGGATCGCAAAATCAAACCAACATGGAAATCACTCTCAAAAGCGCCCAAGATTATGCGGTGAAAAACAGTTATGCTGCCAAAAGCAGTACACTCGATATTGATATTGCCAAGAAGAAAAGATGGGAGTACCTCAGTGTTGGTTTTCCCCAAGTGAGTGGCTCCATTAAATATCAAGACATGCTTGATATTCCTACCCAATTAATTCCGGATTTTATCAGTCCTGCCGTATATGGAGTGCTACTTCAACAGCATCTGATTAATCCATCTGACGTTCCAGCCAATTTAGACCAGTCCTTTCCGGTGAAATTTGGAACCCAGCATAATGCAACCGCTGGTTTAGTGGCATCTCAGCTCATTTTTAGCGGTCAGTATTTTTTAGGTGTAAAAGCGGCTAAGTTGCTGGTTGATTTGGCTGAAAATGGTCTTGCTAAAACAGAACAAGATGTAAAGCATAATGTAGCTTCAACGTATTATTTAATCTTAACCCTTGAAGTAAATAAGGAGATTCTCGATTCCTCCATGATTAACGTTAACAAAACCTTGTATGAGGTAAAGGAAATGAACAAAAATGGATTCATTGAAGAATCGGATGTAGATCAGGTTCAAATTATGGCCACCAATTTAACGAATTTGGTTAATACTATTCAGCGCCAAACCGATTTGGCTTATAAACTACTCAAGTTCCAAATGGGGTTGGATTTAAAGGCAAACGTCAAGCTTACCGATAAACTGGAACAGGTTATCGCCGGGATTGCAGTAGAGTCAGTATTAAGCAAACCGTTTAACCCTCAAAACGACATTACAATGCAAATGGTTAACATTCAAGAGAGACTCTCCATTATGAATGTAAAAAATGAACGTTATTCCATGTATCCAACCGTGGTGGGCTCTTTCGTCTATCAGAAAAATGCCATGAACAACAATTTCGACTTTTTTGGATCGGGCAGTAAGTGGTATCCCACGTCGATTTTAGGAGTCAATGTCGATATTCCCATTTTTAGCAGTTGGAAGCGCAGAACTTCGGTTGCCAGAGCTAAAATTGAATTGGAAAAAACCCGGATTTCTAAGAAAATGTTAGAAGAAAGTTTGGTGTTGAGTTATGAGCAGGCCAAGTCGAATTTCAATAATTCTTGGGAAAAATTCAATAAAGAAAAAGAAAACATGCAACTTACCAAGCGCATTCACAATAAAAATCTGATTAAATTTAAAGAAGGTTTATCCACCAGTTTGGATTTAACCCAAACCCACAATCAATATTTGACCGCAGAAAGCAATTACTTTACAGCACTTTATGAGTTATTGACTGCAAAAATCAATTTAGAAAAACTATATAATCAACTATAACAATTTAAAAACATGAAAACACGAATCATAATTATTGTAATAACTGCAATGTTGGTGTCTTGCAACAATGGAAACAAGCAAGCAAAACTTGATAAGCTGAAGACTCAATACACGGAAATAGCCACTCAAATAAAACAATTGGAAGACGAAATTGCCAAGGAAACAGGAAAGCCTATAGCTAAAAAGCCTGTACAGGTGAGCATTAATGAGGTAAAATCTCAAGAATTCAACCATTATGTTGAAATACAAGGCAAGGTTGACGGAGAAGACAATATTGGAATCAGCGCCAAAACCTTAGGTTCTGTAACCGATATTTTTGTTACTGAAGGTCAGGCGGTAACCAAAGGGCAAGTGTTGGCTCAGTTAGATGATAAAGTGCTCCAACAAGCCTTAGAAGAAGTGAAAACCCAATATGCCTTGGCATCTAATTTATATAACAAGCAAAAGAACTTATGGGAACAAAAAATAGGCTCAGAGGTACAATATCTTTCGGCTAAAACCAATAAAGAAGGCTTAGAAAAAAGACTTCAAACAGCGGCTGAGCAGATTGAAATGTCGAAAATTAAATCTCCTATTTCAGGTACTGTTGAAGAAATTCCAATTAAAGTGGGCCAATCGGTAGCACCCGGCTTGCCCATTTTCAGGGTGGTGAACTTTAGTAAAGTAAAAGTAATGGCTGAAGTAGCCGAAGCTTATGCTCCAAAAATTAATAAAGGCGACAACGTAGTTTTGTTTTTCCCTGACATCAACAAGGAACTCTTGACCAAAGTGAACTTCGCCAGCAAGTATATCAATCCCATAAACAGAACTTTCCAAATTGAAGCACGCTTGAATCCCGGTGACCTCAAGTTTAAAGCAAACATGGTATGTGTGGTGAAAATAAATGATTATACCACCAGTAAATCTATTGTTCTTCCCATGAATGTGATCCAAAGTCTAAACAACGAAAAATATGTTTTTGTGATGAAACAAAAAGACAATGGTATGGTTGCCCAAAAACAAGTGGTAAAATTAGGGCAATCGTATAATGGCAATGTGGAAGTATTGGAAGGAATCAAAGAAAGTGATAAGGTAATTGTATCCGGATTTTTGGATATTGAAGATGGTACTCCTGTTAAATTATAATGAATCTTACTCGAAAGAATTATGCAAAAGAATATAAAAATAAAGGAATTTAAGCCCACCAGCTGGTCTATCGATAATAAGACCAGTATATTTGTGTTGGCCATCATCATTTCTCTTTTTGGAATGATGAACTATAATAGCATTCCCAAGGAACAAATTCCGGATATTGTAATTCCCACCATCATGGTGAATACCATTTATCCGGGAACTTCCCCAACGGACATGGAAAACCTGATTACCCGTCCGATTGAAAAAAACATTAAGTCCATCAATGGGGTAAAAAAAGTAACCAGTAATTCGGTACAAGATTTTTCAGCCATAGTGATTGAGTTTAACACCGGTATTGATGTAGCCGATGCCAAGCAAAAGGTAAAGGATGCTGTTGATAAAACCAAAAAAGACTTGCCCAACGACATCAACCAATATGGGGACCCTCAGGTTATGGACATCGATATGTCGGAAATTCCCATCATGAGCATCAACTTATATGGTGATTATGATTTGGCAAAGCTGAAAAAATATGCCGAAATGGCGCAAGATAAAATTGAAAGCTTTAAAGAAATTACCCGTGTGGATATTATAGGCGCTTTGGACAGAGAAATACAAATCAATGTGGATATGTATAAAATGCAAGCTGCCAGTGTCACCTTTGCAGATATCGAAAGGGCCATCGCCAGTGAGAACTTAACCATTTCCGGAGGGTCTATCAACATTCAGGGAATGCGCCGTTCCATTCGTGTGGTTGGGGAATTTGACAAGGTGGATGTGATAAAAAATATTGCCTTTCATAGTGGCAGTGGAGCCTTGGTTCGCATGCAAGAAATTGCGGAAGTAATCGATAGTTTTAAAGAACAAGAAAGTTTTGCCCACTTGAACGGCAAAAATGTAATTACTTGTAATGTGATTAAGAAAACCGGGCAAAACCTGTTGGATGCTTCCGATAAAATTAAAGATGCGCTCGATGATTTACAAAAAAGCAAATTTCCTTCTGGGCTAAAAATTAATATCACCGGAGACCAATCGAAATTTACGCGCTCTACCTTAAATGAGCTCAACAATACCATTATTATTGGGTTCATTTTGGTAACCATAGTATTGATGTTCTTTATGGGATTGACCAATGCGATTTTCGTGGGATTATCGGTTCCCCTTTCCATGTTTATTTGTTACATTATCATGCCTTCCATGGGATATACCATGAATATGTTGGTGATGTTCTCCTTTATCTTTGCATTGGGAATTGTAGTAGACGACGCCATTGTGGTTATTGAAAATACCCATAGAATTTTTATTCAAAATAAAGGGCGGTTAAACATTCTGCAATCGGCAAAATTTGCTGCCGGTGAGGTATTTGTTCCCATATTATCCGGAACCCTGACCACCTTAGCACCCTTTTTCCCTCTTATTTTCTGGCCGGGTACGGTGGGTAAATTCATGCATTTTATTCCGGTAGTAATCATCATTACCTTGCTTTCTTCATTGTTTGTGGCTTACATCATCAATCCGGTATTTGCCGTGAACTTTATGAAACACGACGAAGAAAACAAATATGCCAACAACAAACCTAAACTGTATAAAATAGGTGGCATCATGCTGGGCATAGCCCTTTTGACATACCTCGGCGGGTTAATTGGTTTAGGAAATTTCATTGTTTTCGTTACTTTGTTTTTTGTTTTTCATAACATTTGGGGATATAAAATATTGCGTGCATTCCAACACCGCTTTATCCCTGCCATGATGAAAAAGTATGAAACATTACTCAAATGGGTATTATTTCAACGCCGACCTTATAAAATTATGTTATGGATGGGTGTCTTCTTTATTGCAACCATAGTTCTTATTTCTAAGAAAGGGCCCAAAGTGGTATTTTTCCCGAGTGGGCAACCCATGTATATATACACTTTTGTGAAGTTACCCGTGGGAACCGACTAAACCGTTACCGATTCCATTACCCGTTTGGTAGAAAAACGTATTGTAGAAATTGTGGGCAAAACCAACCCCGATGTTGAATCTGTTACCTCAAACATCTCTCTTGGAGCCTCTGAAAACAATTTCGACAGAAGTTTAACATCCAACAAGGGAAAGGTTACCGTAAGCTTTGTTGAATATGCTAAACGTATCAATCCTCATACTCGAATTTATTTGGATTCCATTCGAAACGGGATGAAAGACTTTAAGGGGGCAGAAATCTCTGTAAATGAAAATGTAATGGGTCCTCCACAAAACGGAAAACCCATCAATATTGAAATTGTTGGAGACAACATAGAAGACTTAATATATACTTGTGCTGACTTTAAAAAAGCAATAGAGAACAAAAATATCAGCGGTATTGAGCAGTTGAAAAGCGATTTCGATCAAACCAAGCCGGAAGTGGTGATTGATATAGACCGTCAACGTGCTAATATTGAAGGTATTACCACCTATGCTGTTGGTATGGAAATCAAAACGGCCATTTTAGGCAAGGAAATCTCTAAATTTCGAGAACTGGAAGATCAGTATCCCATTCAATTGCGATATACAGAAGACGTTAGGAACAGCTTAGACCGTTTGATGAACCTAAAAATCGTATATCGTGATATGAATTCCGGTTTATTGCGTCAAATTCCGCTTTCATCGGTTGCAAAAATCAGTTATGTGAATTCGTACGGAGGGATTAAACGTAAGAACCTAAAGCGCGTAATAACCTTAGCTTCCAATGTTTTAAATGGATATAACGCGAATGAAATTAATAAGCAAATTACGGCTTTGGCAGAACAATATAAAGTTCGTGAAGGGGTAGAAATTAAGCTTACGGGACAAATGGAAGACCAAAAGGAATCCATGGATTTCCTAGGCAAGGCTATGATGTTGGCTTTATTCCTTATCTTTTTCATCCTAATTACTCAGTTCAATTCGTTGAGCAAACCACTCATTATTATCACCGAGGTAATCTTTAGTATTATCGGGGTATTTATTGGGTTTATCATTTTCGGAATGGATATCTCAGTAGCCATGACCGGATTGGGTTTAGTGGCTCTTGCCGGTATTGTGGTAAGAAACGGAATCTTGCTGGTTGAGTTTACCGATGTGCTTAAAGAAAGAGGACTGAAAACCCGTGATGCCATTATTCAAGCCGGAAAAACCCGTATCACACCGGTATTGTTAACCGCTACAGCTACTATTTTAGGCTTGGTTCCATTGGCAATAGGATTTAACATCAACTTTGAAACCATGTTCACCGAACTCAATCCGCACATCCATTTTGGTGGGGATAATATGATGTTCTTCGGCTCTTTGGCTTGGACTATCATTTTTGGGTTAAGCTTTGCTACAGTATTAACCTTGGTGTTAATTCCGATTATGTACTACATTATTTATGTAATGAAATTCAAAACGGTTAGACGCAAAACCCGTCGAAAGATAAGAAACGGTGAATATCATAAGGACCAATTTATTTCTTCTCTCGAAGACATTGAGTTGTAGCCTGTGAAATTCGAATAAGCAGCGGGGGTTCTATCATTTTTTAGAACTCCCGCTTTTTTATGGATATTGGGTATAATGGACAAAATGGTTGCACATTTTAGTAGGTTTGCTTCAAGTGGACAAAATGGTATAATTTAACGCCACGGCAAACAAAAACTCATTATATCGACACCTTTTTATACTGTTTTTTAGGGGTAGAACATATATCACACTCTTCGGGGGCCGAATTTCCAGGGTATGTGGCTCCACATTTTGGGCAAACGAAATAATCTGAAGGAAGAGACTTCGTTTTGTTTTTATTTAAAGCTTCAATGGCATTTTTATATAATTCCTGATGTTCTTGCTCAACATCATGTGCATATAGAAACGAAATTCCTGCGTTTTTGATGTTATCCTTATCAGCATCATCCATAAATTTAGGGTACATGGTTTCCACTTCATAGGTTTCTCCCTTTAAGGCTTCTTCTAAATTTTCTTTGGTAGATTTGACGTTGAAAGAAGGGGCAACAAACTCAGCTAAGTTTATCCCTAATTGTTTCAAGACTTCTTTATGGTTATTGGCATGAATTTCTTCGGCTTTGGAAGTGGCAGCAAATAAAGCAGCAATTTGAATTTGTCCTTCTTCTTTTGCTTTCTCAGAAAAGGCTTTGTATTTTGCTGAAGCAGTGGATTCTCCTTTAAAAGCCTCAGTAAGGTCTTTAATGGTCACTTTTGAAGTATCGGATTGGGTTTGATCGGTGGTACTATTTTCAGAAATCCCTATCATGTGCCCATAAACCAAACTTCCTCCAAGGTATCCGGTAAAGCCCACGGAAACGGCACCGGCTAAAAACATAAAAAACACGGTGAATTTCAAAAACGGGTTTTCGTATTTTTTTACTACCATGAAAACACGAATAATACTGGCCACAATCATTAAAAACATGGTAATTTTAGCGAAAACTTCGTGTTGTTCTTTTAACTCACCTGCGGCTCCCCTTAATTCATTAGTAAAGAATTCTCCGCTCAGATACCCCGCAATTGCACCTAAGGTTCCTAAGATTTGAAGATAAAATCCTGCCTTCGACAGGCAGTGTTCTTTTTTATAAAATAAGAATATCGCATCGAACAAAAAACCGGTAATTAAAAGTGCCACCGGAAAATGCACTAAAAGTGGATGAATGTGACTGGAATCTAACATAATAATGCGTTTTTAATGGAAGCATAAAAATAGGGGAAAATCTTATAAAAAGATAGTTTCCCCT
Source organism: uncultured Bacteroidales bacterium (assembly GCA_964543995.1). Lineage (GTDB taxonomy): Bacteria > Bacteroidota > Bacteroidia > Bacteroidales > CAIXTV01 > CAIXTV01. The sequence goes on along the minus strand of CAZJBB010000004.1, from coordinate 6,739 downwards.
AAAATATTTTAAATAAAGCTTTTAAACTGCCGTTATCGGTGCTGTAGCCATAATGGCTAATTCCTTGTCGATTAAATAATACCCTGAAATTTCTTTACCCAATAAAGACATTTTATCCAATATTGAACGCATGGTACTTTCTTCTTCAATTTGCTCTGTGATAAACCATTGTAAAAAATTTCCTGTGGTAAAATCTTTATCATTTAGGGTAATCTCATACAATTTATTGATTGAAGCGGTTACAAACTCTTCATGCGTCAAAACCTTTTCAAAAACATCCTGTAAGGATTTGAATTTGTTTTCCGGAGCTTTTAACTCTTTAATTTGAGCATTGCCCCCACGATCGTTTAAAAACTTGATGAATTTCAGTAAATGCATTCTTTCTTCTTCCGTTTGACGGTATAAGAAAGCAGCAGCACCGGGAAATCCTTTAGATTCTAACCATGAAGCCATGGCGAGGTAGATTCTTGAAGATTCTTCTTCAATTTTAATTTGATCGTTTATTGCTTTTTCTACGGTTTTACTGATCATAATATGTTGTTTTTTATTTACAAATGTAACACATAAAAATGGAAAAGGTTCGTATAATGGAAAATATTTTGTGCCTTTTTCCCATGATTATTAGGATTTTACCAAACCACCTTTTTTACTTTCTTTTCCTGCTTTAACCAAGCCCTTAGCAATACATCAGCATCAGGGTAATACTTAGCCTGAGTAATATAACTTTTAAATTCATGAGGTTCGTTAACCATGCAACTTGAATCGAGAAACCCAAATCCTACGTATCGACGATTTTCAACCAATACAATGGAGCGTTCTTCCTGGTGGCGACCTTTGTCGATAAGGACGTAATTCTTTTCAGAAGAAATATAATGGTTTAAAATCTTTTCGGCTCTGGAATTGTATATTTCAACGGCTTCTTCTCCGGCGCAAATTCCAAAACACTTTTTAATATGATGATGGAAACAAACAGCATCTTTTGAGGCTAAACCGCAAAAACTGATACAAAGATTGTACTCATCAATCCATTGCTCCAATCTTTCCCTTGCCGAAGACTGACTGGTAAAAGACTGTAAAGTATTTTCAGATTCGCCAAAAGGAACCACCTTAAAATTGATGATGCCTTTTTCGTCTTCAAACCAATCGATAGAATGGGTAAAGGTATCGGCAACCCTACTGCGGTTGTATTTGGGCTTGTGTTTCTTTATTTCTTCCGATTCAAGAAGCAAGGCAATGATTTCGCTTCCGGTTAGCACAAAATCCACATTATACAATTCGTTGAGCATTTTCTTCCCTTTGGATTCTTTGGTATTAAAATGACTCAAAGCCCGATTATACATATTCACACTTTTACCGATATAAATGATGTTTTGGTCTTTGTCTCTGAAATAATACACTCCACATTCTTCGGGTAGTTTTTTCAAAATATAAGCTTTAATTTTGTCTATCCGGCGCGACATTAAGTCTTCTATACCCATGTTTTTGAATTGAGGATGTTGCGACTTCAACACCAACAGCAAATCGAAAAGCTTGGCAGTGGCAACCGCATCCCCTTCCGCTCGATGGCGTGCTTCGTTTTCTATTCCTAAATCAGCACATAAATTCCCTAAGCTATACGATTTTCTCCCCGGAATCAATTTACGCGAAAGGCTCACGGTACAAAGCTTGTCTCTATTAAACTTGTACCCCAAAGAGGCAAACTCTTCTTTGATGAAATTATAATCGAAACTTACGTTATGAGCAATAAAGATTCGATTTTCGGTAAGTTCAATGATTTTTTTGGCTACTTCGTGGAATTTGGGAGCATCGGCTACCATTTCGTTGGTAATACCGGTAAGGTTGATAAAAAAAGGATTAATATAGCATTCCGGATTGATGAGGCTTGAAAAAACTTCCACCACCTGCAACCCATCATGAACCACTATGCATATTTCGGTAATCCGACCTTTTCTGAATTCAAAGGCACTACCACAGGTTTCTATGTCAACGATGGCAAACATCTCTATTTTTTTAAACTTTCCAATTCCACTTTCATGCTAAGCAAGAGTTTCATCATGTTTTCCATGTTGATTTCCTCTTCTTTTTTATCAGAAATCTTCAGGCAACAAACAAATTCCCATATTTCCAGCACCTCTTGTTTGTGGATGCTGTAGGGACGATATGCTTTGTTGTCAGAATGCAACTCAATGAGGTTATCGGACTTTATATATATCCTTTTATATACAATGCCTTCATTAAGCGTAAGCAAAATATATGAACGTCCGTCTATCAAATCCTTGATGGATTCCAAAAATTTACCTACCACATAATCGCCGGTAGAAAGCGGGGGCATAGAGTCGCCAACAATGGGGAACGAGCGGTGTTTTCCGGTTACTTTAAAGGGAAGTTCCATATACGACAGGTTTTCAATAAATACCGGATCGGAATATCCATTTAAGTATCCTGCGGAAGCTTTTTCGGTAATCACTTCAATAAGATCGTTATTCTCTCTATCTATTATTATAGGGAAAAGCGTGCGGTTATCTCCTATGTTTATTAAAGCATTCAGGTCGGTTTTTCGCAAATCGGCTTTAAGCAAAGCATCAATAGAAATGTGAAAATATTCCGAAAGTTTGATGAGGATTTCGATGGGAGGTTCGTTGCGGGCTTCTTCATAAGCACCCAAACGAGCACGGGTAATGCAGAGGTCTTCGGCAAGGGCTTCCTGAGAAAGCTTCTTTAACTCTCTCAATCGCTTGATGTTAAATGAAATTTTACTCATTGCTATAAATTATAGCGCAAATATACTACATTATATAGTAGCTTTGCAAGAAGAATCGATTTTTTTTCAAAATATCATGGAACGGCAAATTGTACACTTGGATTTAGATACTTTTTTTGTTTCTGTTGAGCGACTTCTCGATAGTAATTTGAACGGTAAACCCGTTATTATTGGCGGTACCTCCGACCGTGGGGTTGTGGCATCATGTAGTTATGAAGCTCGCACCTTTGGGGTCCATTCCGCCATGCCGGCCAAAATGGCAAAACAGCTTTGTCCGCAAGCCATTTTTGTAAGGGGTGATATGGAATGTTATTCGAAATATTCCAATATGGTAACCGAAATTATCAAGGAAAAATCGCCTTTGGTTGAAAAGGCGTCCATAGATGAACATTATATAGACATTACCGGCATGGACCGTTTTGTCAAAAACAGCATGTTGTGGACACATGAGCTAAGAGCATCCATTATCAAAGAATCGGGTTTACCCATTTCTTTTGGTTTATCGGTGAATAAAACGGTATCAAAAGTGGCCACAGGGGAAGCCAAACCCAATGGAGAAAAAAGGGTAGATGCCGGAATAGAAAGGCTTTTTTTAGCGCCATTATCGATAAAAAAAATTCCGGGCATAGGCGGTAAAACCTATACCGTATTGAGAAATATGGGCATTGAAAAAGTAGGTACGATACAGCAAATGCCGGTGATAATGATGCAGAAAGTATTGGGCGAAAGCGGACAAATGATTTGGAAAAAAGCCAACGGAATCGATAACAGCCCGGTAATCCCTTATTCCGAGCAGAAAAGCATGAGCAGTGAAACCACTTTTGATAAAGACACCATTGATATAGAGCAACTTAAACGCGTACTCATTAAAATAGTCGACAGCCTTGCCTTTGATTTGCGAAAGTCGAAAAAAGTAACGGGATGCATTACACTAAAACTACGGTATTCCGATTTTCAAACCCATACGTTTCAACGGAAAATTGCCTACACCGCCTCCGACCATGTATTGCTGAATACAGTGATGGATCTATTTAAAAAAAACTATACCCGCCGAGTACTGATACGGCTGATTGGGGTGCGGTTCAGCAATTTGGTCTCAGGATTTACCCAAATTGATATGTATGACGATACCTTGGAAAGGATAAACCTCTATCAATCACTAGACCGCATTCGGCTTCGCTATGGTTTTAAAGCCATTATGCGGGGAGTTAATATGAAACAGAAAAATGATTTGTAATGCCCATTCATACTACAGTCTTCGATATGGTGTCATTTCAAACGAAGAACTTGTTCAGGCAGCCCTAAAAAACGGGTATGATACCTTAGCCATCACCGACATCAATAACTCGTCAGGAGTCCTTGAATTTGTAAAACTCTGTATTGAAAACAACATCAAGCCCATCGTAGGTATGGAGTTTCGCTCCGGAGACAACATGCTGTATATTGCTTTAGCCCGAAACAACCAAGGGTTTATGGAAATCAACGAGTGGATGAGCTTGGCTAACCTCAACAAAACCCCAATACCAAAGCGACCTGATTTTATTCATTCGTATGTAATTTTTCCCTTGGGCAGTATCAAAGCCGACCTTTTAAAGGAAAATGAGTTTATTGGAGTTCCTCCTTCACAACTCATTCGACAAAGTTCCGAAATCAATAAATTTCCCTTCAAGTACGTTGTATTGCAATCCATAACCTATTTAGATTTTAAGGGATACGAAGCCCATAAAAAGCTTAGGGCCGTTGACCATAACCTTTTGTTTTCCCAACTTCAATCATCTCAAATAGCCGGAACAGATGAGTTCTTTATTCCTAAAAAACAGCTCCTGAAAAAACTTGAAGACTATCCCATTTTGCAGCAAAACACGGAAAGGATATTGGCAGATTGTCAATTCAACTTTGATTTTAAAAGCATTAAAAATAAAAAAAGTTATACGGGAAGTATCTACGATGATAAACTTTTATTGGAAAAACTAGCCTTGGACGGACTGAAATATCGATACGGTGCCAACAATAAAACAGCCTCGGAACGAATGAAAAAGGAACTGGAAATTATTGACACCCTTGGGTTTTCGGCTTATTTTCTAATAACTGCTGATATCATAAGGTATTCCATGCAAAGAGGATATTATCATGTAGGTCGGGGAAGCGGAGCCAACAGCTTGGTTGCCTATTGTCTTCGTATTACTGATGTTTGTCCTATAGAGCTGGATTTATATTTCGAACGCTTTTTAAACCCTAAGCGGAAATCTCCACCTGATTTTGATATCGATTACAGCTGGAAAGAAAGGGACGACGTTACCGAATACATTTTTAAACGCTATGGTCGAAAACATACTGCATTGCTTGGAGCCATGTCCACGTTTAAAGATCGTTCCATTATCCGAGAAATGGGGAAAGTGTATGGTTTGCCAAAAGAAGATATCGACCGTTTAATCAAATACCCCAATGCCCCCCTGAACGAAAATGAAATTTGTAGGGACATCATTGCCCATTACAATTCTATAGAGGATTTTCCGAATTTGCGTACCATACATGCCGGTGGAATTTTAATTTCCGAAGAACCCATTACGGCCTATACGGCTTTAGACTTGCCTCCCAAGGGCTTTCCTACTACCCAATTCGACATGTACTTAGCTGAAGACATTGGTTTCGAAAAACTCGATATTCTCAGTCAAAGAGGGATTGGACATATTAAGGATGCTGCAGAATTGGTTTATAAAAACAGGGGAACAAAAATTGATGTTCATGAGGTGCAAAAATTCAAATCGGATCCTTTGGTTCAAAAACAACTGAAATCGGGCAATACCATTGGTTGTTTTTATATCGAAAGTCCTGCCATGCGCGGCTTACTCAAAAAATTATGTTGCGACAACTACCTCACTTTGGTCGCTGCAAGTTCCATCATTCGTCCGGGAGTGGCCCGAAGTGGCATGATGAAAGCGTATATTCATCGCTTTCATCACCCAAAGGATTTTACCTATTTGCATCCGATAATGGAAGAACAGCTAAAAGAAACATACGGCGTTATGGTGTATCAAGAGGATGTATTAAAAGTAGGACATCACTTTGGCGGACTCGATTTAGCCGATGCGGATGTATTAAGGCGCATGATGAGTGGGAAGTCGAGAAATAAAAAACACCTCTTAGAAATAGAAGAAAAATACTTTAACCATTGTAAGAAAATGGGCTATTCAGAGGAACTAAGCAAAGAAGTTTGGCGGCAAATCGAATCTTTTGCCGGATATAGTTTCAGCAAGGCCCATTCGGCAAGTTATGCCGTAGAGAGTTTTCAGAGTTTGTTTCTTAAAACCTATTATCCCTTGGAGTTTATGGTAGGCGTAATCAATAACTTCGGGGGTTTTTATTCAACAAGGGTATATATGAACGAAGCACAAAAAGCCGGAGGAACACTTCATTTGCCTTGTGTAAATAGAAGCGTCTTTTGTACCACTCTTTATGGGACCGATGTTTATATTGGTTTTATTCATCTTAAGTCTCTTGAAGTTTCTATAGCACAACTTATAGAAACCGAACGTGAAAAGAATGGACTGTATCAAAATCTTCAGGATTTCATGCTGAGAACGGCAATCAATATGGATGCTTTACGAATTCTTATCCGAATCGATGCCCTTAGGTTTACCGGTTTGAATAAAAGGCAACTCCTTTGGGAAGCATATATGCTCTTTAACAAAGATAAGGAAGCACAACAGCATCCTGCCAATACCATGTTTTCGGTTGAGGTTCCTCACTGGGAAATCCCGGAACTGGTTCACAACCCCATAGAAGATGCTTACGACGAACTGGAACTATTGGAGTTTCCGGTAAGTGTAAGTGCTTTTTATATGCTGAAAACGACTTTTCGAGGAGATTGTATGGCCAGTGAGCTGATGAAACACCTCAACAAAAAAGTGAAAATGGTAGGAAATTATGTTACTTATAAATGGGTTCGCACCATTAAAGGCGACACCATGGCATTTG
>CAZJBB010000003.1:0-60071 GCA_964543995.1 uncultured Bacteroidales bacterium | reverse complement strand
TTTTTGTGAGTACTTTGAAACCGCTCCATTTTAGCATTTATCTTCATATAGGCAATGAAACCCATGTCATCAACAAACACATAATTATTATTTTTCTCGTCTTCTTTTGAGATATAATAACCACACCCACTTTTCCCTTTCAATTCTTTAGGGATGGATTTAAAAACACCCACCAAAATTTCCGTTGAATCAGGTTTTGCAATTATTGACTGAGCAATGGTATTCTTAGAAATTAAAATTGTGTTTGCTATTAAAAGAACAAATATTAGTTTTTTCATTTTTTTTCGTATTAAAGATTTCTAACAACCTCCTCTGGCTTTTTTAACCTTATTTTTAAATATGACTGGAAACTCAGAGTAAACAAGAATTTTACTCTTATGAATGTAGCCTAAAAACCCATGACCATCCGTTTTGTATATAGCCCACCATTCAAAATCCTGATCAGGAATATAATAAAACACTTGTCCGGCAGTCAATTTCCTAGTGATTTTTGAGGATGCTAAAGGTCTTTCTTTTAAATATGTGTAACCATTGGGTTCTTTAAGCATGCCCGGTCGAAAGAATTTTTGTTTACTTGATATTTCATTTCCACTTGACAGCCAAATATATTCAATCTGGTTGGGTATATTTGTGTTCAACTCAACAAAAATTGATTTTTTATTTGGGAATACCATCTCCAGCAAATCCGTAAAAAGAGAACCTTCATTACAAAGGACTGACTTATCAATAATTTTAGACATGGTTTCGTAATCCATTCCTAAAGTTAATTCCGGTAACCTCTTCCTTAAATCATGCAAAACAGGGGAAGAGATGGTATCAGAGTGCAAATTTAAAAAACGAATCAGGGCATCAGTAGTAATGTAATTCTTTTTAAAGTAATCGGATAGCATTAAGACCCCTGCATCATAACTGCCACCACTTCTTGCATATATTTTCGAAAAGCTTGATATGGTAACTTTATCCTTGGAAAAAAGATTTCTATAAAATTGCTTAGTACATTCCTTATATGCCATTTCACATTCTATAGCATTTTGAGCAGACCCTTCTATTATTTTGAGAAGAAGGGAAAAAGCGATAATTAGGTTCTTCATCGATTTTAATGTTTTGAATTTAATAATCTAAATATCAACGCATTATTAAGGTTCACTGGCAACATCCATCCCCGGCAATTCTTTGAAGTTCTTTAACTTTGAAATGACCTTAGCATACCAAGGAGATGAACTTGGGATTTTCGATTCTCTTATTTGCCCATCTTCCGCAGTAACTATAAAGATGGAACTGTCTGTTCTTTCTTTACCCACTTCCTTTTGAACCCAAACTAATGATTCTGCCGCATCATTTTTCTCTGAAAAACAACCAATAAAAAGCTTAGATTCAAAAATTAATGATTGATCCAGGTAGTTAAACTCTCTTCCCGGATAGGTGAATGAAGGGAAATCATTTGGATCTTTAACCGAATCTTTCAAAGTCAGCATAAATATTGAGTTGTTTTCCACATTATTTTCATTTATTCTGCCGGATAAAACATAATAGGGTGTTCCCTTATTGTCTTTAATCGATCGAAGTAGTTTCATGCTGTGGAGATGGGTGTTAAAACGGCTGCTGTCGTTGAAGATAATGTAAGATTCTTCTGTTCTTAAGACTTCCACAGATGAATTATGATTATGAACGACTTCATTTGACATTTGCTTATTTTGATTGCAAGAATATATCATCATTGCTGCAATCATAAAGATGAGATTTTTCATGGCTAAATTTATTTTATTATATTAATTTTAAGCTCTTTAAGGATGTTTTCACGGAAAACAAATTGCAGATGAGTAGTTTGTTCAGAATCCATCACAATAAGGGTATCGCACTGAACCGGCGCTATTGAAAGCTGACTGAAAAAATCTGCCTTCTTCATACCAATGGAGCAGTTTTTTATGAGATTTACCTCATTCCCACCAATATAGGAATCTTCTAAATAAAAACCTTCAGCATTTCTAAAGAATTTCACTTCTGCATTTGGAGTTTTAAAGGTGTAAGAATCGTATAAGGAATTATCGTAACTGCCACTGATTTTACTTGTTTTTATTTGAGGCTTCACTTTAAATATCCTTTGTAAGGTTAAGGTATCCGACCTAAAAACATTTTGATTGAAAATATTTTTAACAATCTCGTTATTAATCAATTGTGTAGTGCAATTTGATGATCTTGCATGATCTGAATTAATGGATTCAGATTCAACGGAAGTAGAATTTGTTTGAATATTCCCGCAACCATAAGCAAGAATAAAGCTGAGGATGATTAATTTTTTCATTTTATTTAGTTTTTAATATGTTTTATTAGCAACCACAAGAACCAATAAATCTTTGCGTGACAACCAAACCTAAGTTGTTTTCTAAAGTTAAAATTCCTTCTGCTTCAAACATTTCATAAGATCTGCCGGTAGTTTGCTTGATTTCAATTTTTAACTTATAGTTTTTATTTTTAAAAAGAAATATGTTTTTATTCTCTTTAATTTTTATTGCATAGAACATCTCTACTTTCCCATTAATTTTGACCCAAACACAGTTCCCAAAGTCACCGACACACAAGAATTTGTTTTCTTTCTTGTACTGATTTGATTGAAATAAATGACAAGAGCTCATTTTTACTTCATTTCCTAAGGATTTGAAATAGCCAATTTTTATTGTATCAGCTTTGTCCGTTAATTTATAAAAGTAGAACTTCTCAATGTTTTTGCATTCGGTTTCATTAAAAACCAGGATAGACAATGTTACGGTTATTAAGCAAATTATTTTTTTCATTTTATTTAGTTTTTAAAGCTGAGCGGATATTTAGGCCGCTCAGCATATTATTCAAATTCATTATGTTACCATCCACAATATCCTACAAAGGTTTGCTTAACACTATTACCCTTTCTGTCACTAATAATGATAATCCCTTCAGAATTAAAACATTCGTAACCCTTTTCCCATGTGCGTTTTGTAATTACTTCGATTTCGTAGTTTTTATTTCTAAAAACCGAGATTGAATCATTACTCTTCCCAGGCAAAAAGTAAAATCTTTCCATCTTGTTGTTAATTTTCATGCAGGAAGAACCGCATAAATCATCTACATACATATATTTCTCTGCTTTTTCATCTTCGATAGATGAAAAATAACAACAGCCGCTTCCTTCAAAATATTTTGGAATCGTATTAAAATGGTCTATTTTTATTGTATCTGTTTCTGCTGTTACAAAATAACCACTGTCTTGCTCATTGTTTTTGCATTCGGTTTTATTACAAAATAGGAATGCAAGTGATATAACTAAAATTAATTTTTTCATTTTCGTAATATTTCGCTTTTAAAACTGAGCAGATATAAGTTGATCTGCTCAGTTTATTGCTGGTTTATCATATTTAGCATCCTCCCCTAATATTTTTAACTCTTTTCTTGAACTTTTCAGGAAAGTATCTATAAGCAAGAATTTTACTTTTATGGATATAGCCCAAAAACTTACTTCCATCCACCCATGAAATTGCCCACCAATCAGAAAAGTAGTTTGGTGAAAAATAGAACACGGTATCTTTTAGCATTTTACTGACTATTTGAGAACCGGTTTCAGGTGCTGAAATAATGTCAACTGAGTCTTCCGAACTTAGGATCATTCCGGGTCGGAGTAATTTTTCTACAATGCTATCTCTTTGGATTTTCCCGGATAAAGATTCGCCATTTGCCAGCCAAACGTGTGCTACTTTTGTATTGTTACTATTACTCATCTCAAAAAAAACTGATTTCTGGTTTGGAAAAACAAGTTCCATTAAATTTGAGAATTCAAACCCTTCATTATACACCATTGAATAATCAATAAGTATTTCAATGCTTTTATGATTCAGCCCAAAAGTTAAATCGAAAAGATATTCTCTTGCTTTTTCAAGCACCATTGATGTTATTGTATCTAAATGATTATCAATGAAATCAGTTAAAGCAATTTCGGTTTTAAAATGGCTTTTATAAAAGTGCTTTTGATTGAGAAAAGCATATTCATAACTGCTAGATTCATCCATGAAAACTTTCGAAAAGTCCTTAATGGTATAACTTTTTTCACTAAACAGCATAGTATAAAACTCCTTTAAACATTGTTTGTATTTCAAAGAATGTTTTGGAGGGTTGCAATCTTGCCCATTTAGGCGACCACAAAAAAGTGCAAGCAATAAAATTGTTGTTTTAAGTGTTTTCATATCAGTAGATTACTATAAAATTGATATTGTCATTCGTTTTAAGGTAATTTTTACTCTGACCTGAAAATCCTTTATGTTTTTTCATTGCTATTGAGTCTAACACCTCCTGCAATTCCTTCAAATCCAAAGCATTATAATGAATCATAATCTGATTTTTTGAGTTTTTATACATTTGAAAAATCATACCGATTCAAATACCACTTGCCGGACTTCAATATAAACTCCCTTTCTATATAAAACCCGGATTGTTCTATCCAAAGTTTTTCGATGACCGAAGAATTCATTTTTTCCAGAGTGGTCTTCAGATTTTTATATTCATTTAATAGTGCTTCTTTAGAAACCACTATTATTTTCTCTCCTAAAGGCCAGGTTTCAGTGTTTGGTTTATCATTTTCGTCCCAACTTTTTATTTCACCTTTCAAAGGATAAATAATGCGACTGTTTTGAAAGTTTGTATCCTTATAAAAAGCATCATAAAAGCCGGTAAAGTTCTCAATGCTGTCTTTTTGTAATGTCTTAGAAGCTTCCTCTTTTGCGTTTGTGCATCCTATAATTACGATTGCTGCAAGCAAAAATAATTTATTCATAATTGTGTTTTTTAATGCTGAGCGGACGATTAAACCGCTCAGCTTAATTATTAAATTTGTTTTATTAGCAACCACAGGAACCAATAAAATATTGCTCCTTTTTATTTCCAAATTTGTCGGTTATGGTAATTGATCCTTCAACGCCCATCCACTCGTAGCCCTTTTCCCAGGTTTTATAGGTAACTACCTTAATTTCATAATTTTTACTCTTGTAATATTCAGTGGAATCATTCCCTTTATTGTGAAGACATTGAAACCGCTCCATTTTACCATTTATCTTCATATAAGCAATAAAACCCATGTCATCAACAAAAATATAATTATTATTTTTCTCATCTTCTTTTGAAATATAATAACTACACCCACTTTTCCATTGTAATTCTTTAGGAATTGATTTGAATACTCCAATTAAAATTTCTGTTGAATCAGATTTTGCAATTATTGACTGAGCAATGGTATTCTTAGAAATAAATATTGTTGAAGCAATTAAAAGAACAAATATTATTGTTTTCATTTTAAATATATTTTTAAGGCATTGATATATGAACATGATTTAAATGTGTAGGTCTCATATTTGGTTTCTCTTTCACGCTTCCCCCTTCGATTTTATTAGTAATAAATGGACCGTAATTTTCAAAATAATCAAATGTTGAACGAATTACAGTTTGTAAAGTTTTTGCATAGTCATTTCTTACCGAAACTGAAACCCCATTTACTGAGCTAATATCAACTCCTTTTGCACCATGAGATACAATATGTGGAGTCCTTTCTTTATTGCTTGGATGAACAGTAGTACATGAAATATGTATAGAATTAATGCCATTGCTTTTTGCTTTCTTCAACACTTTATCAAGATACCTCACTAGTTTTTTATTTACCAAATGGTCAGCCCCATTATTAAAGGAAATTTTAACATCTGAGTTTCTTATATAGCTTCCTCCCTTATAATCATAAAGGCCAGCTGCAGTACTAAACACCTCAGCAATTCCCTCCGAATATTCATTATTTATAAAACCACCGGCCAGGGTTCCATCTGAAAGCAATTCTGTCGTAAAAGGTTCTTCGTTATATATGAATGTTTTGGAACCGTTTGAACCGGTATAAATTCCCGTGCGTTCAAAAGGTGAATACGTAGGTTGATAACAATTTTCTCCAAGCTTTCTAGAATCTAATCCCCAGTCAAACTGATTTACATTGTAAGGATCAAACCCCCTATTGTTTATAACAGTATTTCCATTTCCATCCAAAACTTCTACAATATTATTCAAGTTGTTTCTAAAAAATCTTTCCATCCACTTGCTTAAACCATAACCGCCATACACAGGCATACCATCAACACTAAAAGCCACATTATATCCACTCGGATCCGTATACTTCAACGGATTATTCAAACAATAAGCGTAACGGTTATAACTTTGGGTGTTGTCCGGGTCTTGGATAAAGGGATCAGGACTGAGGAATTGTGCGGTTTTGGGATCATACACACGTCCATTCATGTTAATCAATCCGAACTTGCCTATCTGTTCATGCAAAGTATAACCGCGGTCGGTGATTTCACTCAAAGTAACATTTTCAAGTGACCAATTTTGTGGATTTCTATTGCGCCCCCAAGCATCATAACTGAGGTCAGAAGCAATGCTACCCTGTTCATCCACCAAAAGATTTATGGAACCTAAATGATCACTTGCTACATAATACATTTTTCCAACCCCATCTTTAATTTCATAAATGGAGGCCAATCCATCAGGTGCAAATATATAATGAATTTCGCGCATTTTTGAAGCATCATTTTGGATAATGGTTTCTTTTTCATAATTTTGATGATACAGTTTGGTTTTACTATATACCATTTGATTATCAACATAGTGTGTTTCTATACTTTTACGGCGTTCATTATCCAACCCATATTTATAATTCACCTGAGTATAGTTTGCGTCTGAAGCTTCCCATTCGGTAATTTGAGCCACTTTATTAAAAGGGGTATAGGTGATCTTCTGCAATGGATTCAAGCCTTCGGCTATCTGCGCTTGGGTTTTTACTGCATGCATCGGACTTTGATCATAGGTGTATGTTTGAGCATCCCATTCAGGGAAGGACTTTTTCTCAATATTCCCAGTCGGCGAATAAGTCAGTTCCATCACCTGTAGGTTATTTTGAGATATGGTTTTTAACCTATCCAGAACGTCATAGGTGAATGTTTCTGTTAAATCACGAGTTGCCGGAATGTTTGAAAATTGCCCATTTACCGTGAAAACATTTTGTCTCGACAATACATTCCCGCTCGTAACTTCAAAATCGTAATTCCATAGGTTGGTCCATGAATTGGTATTGAATGTGGTGTTAAATTTATCGTATTCAAGCAAGCCTTCGTCTGATAAATGTTTGGTTTTCGTAAACTGACCTTGTAACCCTAATACGGAAACTTCAGGAACATTCAAATAGTTATTGAAATTAAGTGCCCAAATCAAATTGTCGTTTTCATCTTTGATGAAATTCAAATTGCCCTTATTGTCGTATGATTGTTTTACTTTAAATCCGGAGGGATAGGTAATGGATGTCACCCTATTAAAGTTATCAAATCCGTATGTTGTTGAAAACGTTTCTCCCTCTATATTCTCATTTACCTGATAGTTTCGTCCAAAATCATCATATTTATACTTGGTAGTCATATTATCAGGTCCACCGGACATTGAACTTATTGCGCCAATGCCATGTTGTTCTGTATCATAATCAAACAAATAACTAATTACCTCTCCGGTTTCTGCTGGTATTTCTTCTTTTAAGGTCGTTCTACCCAATCGGTCGTATTTCATTTTGTAGGTATTTCCTTTGTTGTCTTTTTGTTGTATCAACTGATTCAATGAGTTATAGGTATATAAGGTAGTTCCGGCATTGGGGTCTTGCAATGAAATTTGACGGCCGTATTTATCATAATCGATGACGGTAACTGAGTTAGCTGCGGTAATGGAAACGGGCTTATTACTGCTATTATATTGATATACAATAGTATTGCTCATTGGATCGGTAATTTGTTGTACTTGACCGGTATGATCTAAACTCTTGGTAGTTATTTTCCCGTTTACATTGGTAGAAACCGATAGCCCATTATTGGAAATTAAAATGGTTAAAAAGGGATCTATATTTTCAGCCAAAGCATTAGCATAATTTGGATCCGGAGAAACTTCACTGCTGCCTTCTTTTTGAGCAATGAGTCGTCCAAGTTTATCGAAGGTTTTTTGGCTTACCAAGCGATTGCCATTGGGGCCTTGACTCCTTTCTTGAACAACCTGACCATAATGATTATAATAGATGGTATTGTATATCGGAAAATCATTATAACCAAAAGTCTTACTTCCTACAGTTCGTCCTAACATATCGAAGTATGTTATCTGTCTTGGAGATCCATCAGTGTTCACAATGGAAGAAAATAAACGATTGTATCCGGATTCACTTCCGTTAATCCATGCAAGTGATTGAGATGAGCTTGTACCATTAGGGAAAGTGGTGCTTTTTAATTTTCCAAACCCATCATAAACATACCAAGTTCCCATTCCATTTACATCTTCTGATAAGGTAACATTTCCATATTTTGGCTCATGGTGTATGTTGATCACATGGCCTTGGGCATTTATAGATTTTTCTACGTACCTGTATTTGGTGTCGTATCCAAAGCTATTAATAATGTTATCGGTACTAGAATTTATCACAGTTTGGTACAACATTCCCGTAGGAAAATAGGAATAGTCTTTTGTTTGAGATTGGGTACTTTCCGGCAGTTGTTTATTAGGGTTTCCAAAACCTGGAGGAGAGGTTTCCTTAATCAGCTTCCCTAAATTATTCCAGGTATAAATGGTACTCATGGTTTCAGCGTCTTCACCATCTCTAACCTGACTCACAGTTACTTGCGAAGGTTTATTGGGCAGCCAACTTCCGGCTTGAATGTAATTTTGATACACTGTGGTCTTTGTAGAAATATAATTATTTACTGTAGTAGCATATCCTAATTGGGAAACTTCAGAGGTCAAATTACCATTAGGCAAGTCCGTATCCGAATAGGTATAGTCAGTATTTGAAACTGTATTATCACAATAGCTGTAATTAGAATTAAAATAACTTTGCTGAGAGTAGACATTCGTCATGTAAGGGAATACATGATAATCTCCAAGGGGATTTCCTGTATTATAATAATAGGTACCATACTTATAACTTTGAGAACTCATTGGGTAATCGTCAGATGAACCATTGGCAAGGTTTTTAACTCGGTATACGCTACTTTTATCCATGATGCTTGGAAATTGCCAAACAGCATGATAATCAATATTGGTTGTTTCAATTTCAGAAGTAATTAGATTCAAATTCGCGGAAGTACTTGAGGTGAGTTCTGTCTCTTTAATTACTTTGCTGAATCCGAGAAAACCTTTTCCATGCAAATGGATTTTTGCTCCTTCGAAAGTGAAATTTGTCAGAATATTTCCACCAATGCCATCTGATTGTTGGGTTGTTTTAACCACGGTTACAGGCGGCTTGTGGTCAATGGTAGGGAAAGTTGAGGTTGCGTACTTTTTAAACCAACCGGCATTGTATGTGATTTTTGTTTGGGCATTCAAGCCATTGGCAATTCCTGTGAGTTTGTTCTGGAAAAAATCTCTATTGCTAAAATAGGAGTTATTTACAGGGAAGAAATAGTTTCCCAACGAAAAGAAATTTTCGGTATAATAATGAACCTTTTGCCCGGTAAATCCACTGGGGTAGTTATCATAATTATGTGTACAAAAATATATTTCTGAGATGCCATCTCCATTAAAATCGGCTGCATACATATTGGTCAAGGTACTCCATGATCCATTGGCAATAATAGGGGTATATAAAAGGGGGTAATGAGGAGCTGCTCCAGCTAAATTGGGAACATTTACCGAGACTTTATTAAAAATGCTTCCATTCTGGTTGAAGCAAATATTGAAATAGCCTTCATTGGTAGAAAAGGAATTTATGTGTGGAATGGTTTCAATATTATAGGTGGCAATATCAACTTTCCCGTCTCCATTAAAATCTCCCAATGTACACCAATTTCCGGTATAAAAATTCAATTGTGTCCATTGAAATTCACCTCCATTTCCTGTAGAATAATAAATTTTGTTTCCAATTAAGATATCGTCGTTACCATCATTGTTAAAATCAGCAACATAACGCATATCGGTTCCAAAATCAATATTTACCCCATTAATATTAGGAGAATACAGCTGAAAACTACCTCGGTTTTGGTTATTTTGTCCATTAGAAACGTACAAATAATTCCCTATGGTAAAATCGAGTAAATGATCTCCATTATAGTCCATTACCTTTAAGTATTCGCCACCGCTTGGGATTGGAGAAATGCTTCTGGGGTCTTCAAACGGAAATACATTCCCCAATGAGTCTCTGTTGGTATAATAGATTCCAACAGAGTGGTAGGTTTTGTTGTATATTAATAAATCAGCTAAACCGTCTCCATCAAAGTCTGCCAAATTATACTCAAAAACCAAGTTTGATGGTATACCATAATAGTGTACATTGGCTGATTGCATGCTTAAAGAGTTGCCAGTGTTTCCTGTAGAATACATCGCGTGAAAGGTGATGTCTTTCAGACTTGGATTTGCTGTGTACACTCTTTCTTCCACATAAATGGCATCGTCTTTTCCATCACCGTTAATGTCTGCGACGCCGGTAAGATAATAATTCGAGGTGGGTTGCCACCAATAATTTTCATTTTCCGGTACTGCTACCGTATTAATAGGAACCGGGTTATTATCTATTTTTACATAATAGTGGTATAACCTATTTGGGAAAGTATCTGCACAGCAAGCCAATGAATTTGTTGAATAACAAGGACACCCATCCGGAGTTGTGCAACATTTCTTCATCAAAGTAGCTTTGGTCAAGTTTTCGTTTCCACCCCAATTCCCAAAAATATAAGGATCAGAGCCACTAATTTCTCCTAATTTTTTGATCCCCCATTCCGGTTTTCCACTTCCCCAAGAAAATAAGGTTTTGTTATATTCCTTTTCATCACTTCCTTTTTCTCTTATCGAAACCAAGTGGGCAAACCGAGTGTATCCATTTATTGAATAATCAAATATATAGGAATGAAATATGCTTCCTTCTGAACTGATCCGAATTTCTTTTAATAACACATTATCCGCTTGCAAAGAACCCAAATGGTATTTGCTACAGCTGTATTCAGCAAGCTTAGTTTCATAAACAAAATAAACTGTGTTGTATGGAAGTATATGAGAGTTTTGGTTACCGGTATAATCTATTCTCTTCAATCGAAACTCACCGCTTTCGCTATTATTGGTGTAAGTGTAGCAATAATAATTCCCATTTTTATCTGTTACCTTGTTGATATAATAGGCAAAAATCTTTTTGGGAATCTTAGAATGCACTAATCTGGAATCCATGGTGACCCCATATTCAATAGTCAGTCCGTCCTTAGTTTCTACCTTAAAAGCAGATGGACCGAAAACATCCGTTGAAAGTATGGTAATTAAAGAAAAGGACTCCAGAGAAGTACGATATTGGGAGTTCACAGCTCCATAGGTTCCATTGACCAACACCAATCTATTTCCATCCAGCGCAAAGGCATCTTTTGAAGTGAAGCTGATTTCCTGTATAAAATGGTCATGGTCAATGGTTTTTTGAACACGATAAATAGCCGATAAAGCATTTAAGTTGAAGCCTTCTCCTAGTATTCCATTTTCTCCATTACTGTTATAAGCCAAAGAAAGGTTGGGAACCAAATTACCGGTTCCTGGAGGTAAGGAAATTGGTACAGTATAGGTTGAGGCACCATCCAAGGACACACTAAAAGCCCCTTCAGTGCTTCCAACCTCCAATGAATTGTCCAATGCACGTGTACTTAAATTAGGATTATCTTGAAAACCACCATCTTCTGAGATAGGAATTAATAGATCTAATTCCTTGTTAATCTTTCCATTAAATGAATTCGAATTTGTAGGATGGTATTGAAAACCAGAGTTTAATTTAAGATAATCTCTTGCAATATATACCTGATTTCCTGCAGGAACACTTCCGTTTAAATTGAACCATGTGGATTGATTGGTGCTTTGAGAAAAGACACCCAATGCATTGATCATTAAATATATAAATAACACAATGCTTTTGATGGAATGTTGAATTATTGCTTTCATTGCTTTAATATTTATTGTTGTTTAATAACTTTATATGACTTTTCTGCATCTCCCAAATGGAATTTCAAGTAATAAACCCCTGGGGAATAGGCACTTAAATCCAATTGAGTTTCATTACCAACCATATAATACATGGATAGGAAAGTTCCATTTTCGCTAAAAAGCGTAATTAAGGTGAGCTTAGAATTATCTTCAGCTTCAATAATTTTTACAGTAATTAATCCATAAGTGGGATTCGGAAATATTGAAACAGGAATTTCATTTTGTTTGTCAGTTGATAAACTATTCTCTTGTTGAGCTACACTGTTAGTAACCTCAACAGTTGAATTGCTATCTATTTGATAACTAACATTTGAAGATTTTTGAGTCAAGGTAATGACCTCCCTCTTCATGCGATTCCCATTTTCATCATAGATATACTCTGCCGTGACGCTTACTTGAGCTTTGGCAAATGTGCTCATCAATAGAATTGCACACAAGAATTGAAAAAATAATGTTTGTGTTTTCATGGTATAAAATTTTAATGTTTATATGTTTTTGAAAGATTTAAAGCTTTACTTATCGATTTTCTTTTGTAGGCTTAAGATGATATTTTCTTGCTCATTAAGCTTTTTATTTTGCTCAATTACATAAAGGGTCAGCTCCTCTATTTTTTGAAGCAGGAGGTTGTCCATTTCACCGACTTTATAGCCATTTACTTTAAAATCCTGGGCTGAAGGGATGTCGGGTAGGTGTTTATTTTGACGAATAAAATCTTCCACTTGAGTCAGATTAAGCAAAGGATATGCATCTTCGAATACATAATCTGCTGCGGGAACATCAGCAATTACTTTTATTTCCTCACATAAAATACCGCCATTAACAGCTAATTTGAAACCTTGAGTTACGGATGCTACATTTGGATTATAACTGGTATTAAACCCAATGCCCACGTTACCGCCATCTTCCAGTAATAAAGTAGCATACGATGGTCCGGCCGTCATGCTTCGGAAATACAAATTTTTTCTATAGTCGGAATAAATATGCCCATAGGAACTTACACCAATCAATTTAAAGTTCGCCAAGTTGGCACCGGGATTAATTTCAAATGTTCCAGAAATAAGATTAATGCTTTGATTGTTTACATTTAATTCTTTGTAAATATTCAAAGCGTTATTTTTAACTTTTAAAACAGATTGCTCACTTACTCTAAAATCTATAGAATCGGAGCTTTTGAAGGATAAACTGGTTTGACTTTTCAGTTCAGATGTGAATACAGGTTTATTAAATACAAATGCATTGCGATCTGTTAAAAAATCACAGGAAGAGGATGATTGACATCCGAAAATTAGGAATCCGGAAGCGGTATTTAACTTTAAAGCTCCGTTAAATTCGTCGCTTCCTCTCACATTTCCATTAATATGGAGGAGTTCGTTGGGGTTTGAGGTTCCAATTCCGATATTTGAGGAAGAGGTTCCGATGCCATTGGTTCCTTGGGGAACGAATAGGGTTTGTGCAAAACTGTTCCAGCTTGAAACAATTGCGATTGCGATAATTAATTTTTTCATGGTTTTTTTGTTTTTAATGAATAATTAGATTTATTTCCCATATATACTTTTGCGATTTTCTCAAATGGAAAAGAAAATGGAATTATTTTTTCAAAAAACCATAATCAACTGAATATCAACAAGAATAATTTACAAAATTGATTTTCCGTAAATAGAAAAGAATAAAAAAGGAAGAATTTTTTATATGCCACCATGAAAAGATAGGCATGGGAGGGGAAATATTTACCTTAATTGGAAACACATAAGAGAAAAGGACACATTCCTATTTCCCTGCAAGGTCTTTTAAGTAATTTAAGCAAAAAATGGTGATAAAACAGGGAGTAGAAAATGGAGGCAACAACTCAGTTTTTAATACATTTGTATCACTGATGACTCCTATTTAATTATAGAAGGGGGATAAGATTAATTTGCTGAGTCATCATAAAGAAATGAAGCCCTTATTGCAAGCTGTCCTTAATGCATCTCACGGAGGCACCAATGGGTTTTTCGCCAAAGGACATCATCACGGTACTGTTATCATACATCAACCTAATGATTCATTTTTACGCTTTCCAATACGCCCTAAGGAGACCTTAACAACTTTTAACGAAGACCTTAACAGTTTTTAACGAGGTGATTTTTGATTACTCACTACGACATTGCTACATTTGCCACGTTAAAATAAATCTAAAAATTATGGTTGACATAAGAGAATTAAACGAAAAAATTCAACGTGAAAGTGCATTTGTCGATATACTGAATATGGAAATGCACAAAGTCATTGTGGGTCAAAAGCAAATTGTGGAACGTCTGTTGATTGGTTTACTTTCGAACGGACATATTCTTTTGGAAGGGGTTCCCGGTTTAGCGAAAACCTTAGCCATTAAATCATTGGCTAACACCATTCAGGCGAAATTTTCGCGCATTCAGTTCACCCCCGATTTGCTCCCTGCAGATTTGGTAGGAACAATGATTTTTAGTCAAAAATCGGAAGAGTTTCAAGTGCGCAAAGGCCCTTTGTTTGCCAACTTTATTTTGGCCGATGAAATTAACCGTGCCCCGGCAAAAGTACAAAGTGCTTTGCTGGAAGCCATGCAGGAACGTCAAGTAACCATTGGGCAAAACACCTATCCATTAGAAGAGCCCTTCTTGGTACTTGCTACCCAAAACCCCATTGAACAAGAAGGAACCTATCCCCTACCCGAAGCTCAGGTAGATCGGTTTATGCTGAAAGTGGTGATTGGTTACCCTAACAAAGAAGAAGAAAAATCCATCATTCGCATGAATGTTACGGGTTCATTTCCATTCACCTCGGCTGTGCTTAAAACCAGTGACATTATCAAAGCACGCGAAATTGTAAGAGAAGTGTATGTGGATGAAAAAATCGAAAACTACATTACCGATATCGTTTTTGCCACCCGTAATCCCAAAGATTATAAATTGGACAAGTTTGCCGGATTGATCAGCTATGGAGGATCTCCCCGAGCCAGCATCAACTTGGCATTGGCCGCCAAAGCGTATGCTTTCTTAAAACGCAGAGGTTATGTGATTCCTGAAGACATTCGTGCCATTTGCAATGATGTGTTGCGCCATCGTATTGGTTTGACATACGAAGCGGAAGCCGAAAACATCACTACGGATGATATTATCAATGAAATCATCAACACCATAGAAGTTCCCTAAAATATATTGAAGCCGTGGAAACAGCAGAACTTTTAAAGAAAGTACGAAAAATTGAAATAAAGTCGCGAGGCTTGACCCGACAAGTATTTGCCGGTCAGTATCACAGTGCTTTTAAAGGAAAGGGGATGGCTTTTTCGGAAGTTCGAGAATACCAGTATGGCGACGACATTCGCTCTATTGATTGGAACGTAACGGCCCGCTTGCATAATCCTTTTATCAAGGTTTTCGACGAAGAACGCGAGCTTACCGTGATGTTGCTGATTGATGTCAGTGCTTCTAACCAATTTGGAACCCAAGTGCAGTTTAAACAAGAACTGATTACAGAGATTGCAGCTGTATTGGCCTTTTCAGCCATCAACAACAACGATAAAGTGGGCGTGGTGTTTTTTAGCGACCGGGTAGAAAAGTTTATCCCCCCTAAAAAAGGGTCGTCCCACATTCTTCGCATTGTGAGTGAATTGCTGAACTTTGAACCGAAACATACCGGCACCAACATTAGCGAAGTCTTGCGTTTTATTACCAATGCCATTAAAAAGAGGAGTACCATCTTTTTACTTTCCGATTTCATGAGTCAACACTTTGAAGATGCTTTGAAAATTGCCAAAAGCAAACACGATTTGGTAGCCATGAGAATCTTCGATGTGCGCGAAACCCAACTTCCTAATGTGGGTATGATTAAAGTGATGGATGCTGAAACAGGCACCCAACAATGGCTTGATACATCAAACAAGCAACTACGATCGCTCTACGAACATCAATGGAAGCATCACGAAGGGTATTTAAAAGATGTGATTAGCAAAAGTGGGGTAGATATGGTACATATTCTGAATGGTGAAGATTATGTGAAACCTATTTTGAAATTCTTTAAAATGAGGGGAGCCCGACAATAGTATGAGAAAGTTCATTTTAACCTTAGTGATGCTGAGTGTATTCAGCAATTCATATATAAATGCGCAAAACCCAAGCGTTCGAGCAGAACTGGATTCCAATTCGGTGTTGGTTGGGGATCAGGTGAAATTGCATTTTAGCTTTTCTGGGCCGGTTAATAATCAGGTTATTTGGCACAGTTTAAAAGATTCTATTGCTTCTAAAGTTGAAATTGTGTCGCTTGGAAAAATAGATACCGTGCTTTCTGCTGATAAAAAAATGGCCACCTACAACCAATTGCTTACCATTACCTGTTTCGATTCGGGGTCTTATGAAATTCCTGCTGTGCAATTTCAATACCTGAAACAAGGAGATACCACTCGTTTTGATGTATTTAGCAATCCTTTGGTACTGAATGTGCAAACGGTGGCAGTAGATACTACCAAAGCCATTCGCGATATTAAAGATATTGCAGGTGCCCCCTTAACCTTAATGGAGATTATTGAGTATTCGCTGCTGGTGTTGGGTGTGATAGGGGTACTTTTTGTGCTGTATTATGTGGTGAAAAGAATTAAAAACAAGCAACCCATCATTAAATTGCCCTCCAAGCCCAAACGTCCTGCCCATGAAATTGCTTTGGAGGATTTGGAAAAGTTACGACTGAAAAAACTTTGGCAAAGTGGAAAGATTAAGGAATATCAGTCGGAATTGACCGATATTTTAAGAACGTATTTACATGCTCGCTTCGAATTCAATGCCATGGAAATGGTTTCTGACGAAATCATGGAAAGTATGCGTTCGAAAACCAATGACTCGGCTTTGCTTGCCAAGTTACAACAAGTGCTTAGCATTGCTGATATGGTGAAATTTGCCAAAGCCCTCCCTTTGCCTTCAGAACATGATACCGGAATGACCTTTTCGGTAGAAATTGTTGAAAGCACCAAATTAGTATCTGAAAATTCTAAAGAAACCATTGAAAAGCAAAACTTAACTTCAGCATGATTATGTTTACCGGAATAGAATTTGCATATCCTTGGGTTTTATTGCTGCTGCTGTTGATTCCGGCAGTTGCCTTCTGGCTGTATTACAAAAGGAAGCACCAACATGCCGTCATTCATTTTTCTTCTGTAATCTCGATAAAAGATTATCCCAAGAGTCTTCGTCAAAGGGGAATGGTATTGTTGCCCGTGTTGAGATTGCTATGTATTTCCCTAGTTATCATCGCTTTGGCCAGACCTCAAACCAAAAGCAGCAGTCAGGATGTATCGGTAGAAGGCATTGATATTGCCATGGCCTTAGATATTTCGGGCAGTATGCTTGCAGAAGATTTCAAACCCAATCGATTAGAAGCAGCGAAAAAATTAACCCAAAAATTTATCGAAAGCCGACCCAACGACCGAATGGGATTGGTTGTATTTAGCGGAGAGGCATTTACCCAATGTCCATTAACTACCGACCATGCCGTATTGTTAGATTTATTTCAATCGATCAAAATGGGTATGATTGACGATGGAACCGCATTAGGGGATGGCTTAGCCACAGCCGTGAATCGTTTACGATATTCCATCGCCAAAAGTAAGGTAATCATTTTACTTACCGACGGTGTCAATAACATGGGTTCCATTGACCCAAGAACCGCAGCTGAAATTGCGGCCTTATATAAAATTAGGGTATATACCATTGGCGTAGGAACCTTAGGAAAAGCCCCTTATCCCTTCCAAACCCCATTTGGAATCCAATATCAAACCATAGATGTTCAGATAGATGAAGCTTTATTGAAGAACATTGCTGCTTCTACCGGAGGAGAATATTATCGAGCCACCAATAATAAAGCTTTGGAAGAGATTTTCAACAAAATAGATAAGCTGGAAAAAAGCAAAATCATGGTGTCGGAATACAGCCATAAAACCGAGAAGTATTTCTTAATCCTCCTGATCGCGTTTTTCATATTTACTTTAGAACTCTTATTACGTAAAACCTGGTTAAAACCCTTACCATAAGTTATGATTCGATTTGCACACTCCTATATATTATATGCGCTTTTGCTGATTCCGGCATTCACAGCTTTGTATGTATGGATGCTTTATCAGAAGAAAAATGCCATTAAAAAACTCGGGAACCCTGAATTAATTGAACGTTTAACCCCCGATCGCTCGAAATATGTGGGCTTGTTTAAGTTTATTCTAAGTATGTTGGCTTATGCCTTGCTTTGTGTTTCCTTGGCAGGACCCCTTATTGGATCTAAGATTGACAATGTGAAACGCAAAGGGGTCGATTTGGTGATTGCATTGGACATTTCCAATTCCATGCTTGCCCAAGATATCAAGCCCAGCCGTATCGACAGGGCGAAACAAGCCATTTACAAGCTCATTGATAAGCTCGAGAATGATAGAATCGGTATCGTGGTTTTTGCAGGCAAGGCTTTTATTCAGTTGCCCATTACCTTCGATTATGGTGCTGCCAAAATGTTTCTTTCGAAAGTTCGTACCGAATTAATTTCGGAACAAGGAACAGCCATAGGTGCCGCTATTGAAAAAGCAGCTTCCTCTTTTAAGAATGATAAACTGAAAAACAACAAAGCCATCATTGTTATCTCAGATGGGGAAAACCATGAAGACGATGCGGTGGAACAAGCCCGAGTTGCCAAAGAAAGTGGCATTATTGTAAATACCATTGGGATGGGAACTGCCGATAAAACCCCGATTCCTCTGATGCAGAACGACTTTGTTATAGGCTATAAGAAAGACATGGATGGGAATACAGTATTGACCCAACTAAATGAAGTGATGTTACAACAAATTGCCACTGCCGGAGGGGGTACCTATGTAAGGGCAACGACTACGGATGCCGGAATCGATAAAATTGTAGATCAACTGGATAAAATGGAAAAGCACGAATTAGAAAGCACCATATACTCGGAATACGAAGAGAAATATTATTACTTTTTGATTTTTGCCTTGGTCCTTTTGTTGGCCGAAGTGATGATATTTGAACGTAAACATAAATGGTTTACCTATTTAATACCCAAGTGGAATAAAAATTTTAACTTATGAAAAAGCTTACGATATTGATATTGATTTTCTTTCAATTATCAAGCTTTGCTCAAAAAGATGTGAAGTTGATACGGAAAGGGAATTCGGATTACAACAAGAAAAACTATAAAGAAGCGGAAATCAATTACCGCAAATCTCTCGATGCCAATAATTCATCTTATAAAGCGCAATACAATCTTGGAAATGCATTGTACAAACAAAAAAACTTCCAAGAAGCCTTGAAAACATATAAATCCGTGGCTGAAAATCCGAGTTTCGACAAAGAAATTCGTTCGAATGCTTACCATAATTTGGGAAACTCCTATTTGCAATCTTCCATGGGAACCGACAGTGCTGCTCAGGCAAACAAACAAGAGTACTTGAAAAACAGCATAGATGCTTTTAAAAACTCTTTGCGCTTAAGCCCAAAAGACAGCGATACAAAGTACAATATGGAATATGCCAAGAAGTTGTTGGCTCAGGCACAGCAACAACAACAGCAAAAAAACGACAAAAACCAACAGAACAAAAATCAAAATCAGCAACAACAGAACCAACAAAACAAACAAGATAAGCAAGACAAGCAACAACAGAACAAACAAGATGGACAAAATAAAATGTCGAAGCAGGAAGCTGATCGTATGTTGGAAGCGATGAATAATAACGAAAAAAACACAAGGGATAAGCTAAAGCAAGCTTTTCCGGGAAAAACTAAGATTGAAAAAGACTGGTAAACATTATTTTAATAATTTCGGCAGCAATATATATGAGAAGTAGATTAAGTGATTTTATGAAAACAAGAACGAAGTGCCTACTTTTATTAGGATTGGTTTTGCTGAACCTGATGTCCTTGGCTCAAGCTCCAAAACTCACGGCTTCAGCGCCTTCGAATGTTGGAAATGGACAACAATTCAGGGTAAATTATACTTTTAACCAGCAGGGAAACGGCTTTAAAGGACCTACCTTTAAAGATTTTAACTTTTTATCGGGGCCTAACCAATCTTCGAGCACCAATATGCAAATTATCAATGGAACCGTAAATCAAAGCATTTCTTATACCTTTTCTTACATCTTGCAAGCGGTGAAAGAAGGTACTTTTGAAATTCCTGCAGCATCTATTGAATATAATGGAACTACCTATAAATCAAATACCCTCAGCATAAATGTGGTGAAAGGGAATGCCCCAACGCAACAATATTCTCAATCGCAACCCAATAGAGGAAATCAACAAGCCACTCCTACCACTCCGGATGTGAATTCCAAAGACATTTTTATCAGAGGGATTCCGGATAAAACCAATCCTTATCAAGGAGAACAAACAATTATAACGTATAAGCTTTACACCTGCATCGGGGTTGCTCAATACGGCATCAACAAACTGCCATCTTTCAGCGGATTCTGGAATGTAGATTTACTTAAGGACGCAGCCAAGTCAAAACAATATAGAGAAGTCATTGATGGGAAGCAGTATGCTGTAATTGAAATTCGAAAAGTGGCTCTTTTCCCGCAAAAATCCGGAAACTTAACCATTGACCCCTTGGAAGTGGATGCTCTTGTTCAGGTTCAAACCAAACGTAAAAACAGCGGGAATTTCTTTGATGATTTTTTCAACGATTCCTTCTTTAATCAGGTACAAAATGTAAAGAAAACAATAAAGTCGAACATGATCAGCATCAGTGTAAAGCCATTACCGGGTAACAAACCGGTTGATTTTAATGGATTTACAGGGAATTTAAACTTTAAAGCCACCCTCGACAAAACGGATATTAAAGCCAATGAAGCGCTGAACTTAAAACTCACCGTTTCAGGGAATGGGAACTTAAAATTGATTGATAAAATCAACATGGACTTTCCACCGGACTTTGAAACCTATGATCCAAAATTGGTGGATAATATTACCAACAGTGTTTCCGGAGTTTCCGGTAGCAGAACTTTTGAGTATTTGGTGATTCCAAGGAAAGAGGGGGTATTTAAAATTAAACCCATTACGTTCTCTTATTTCAATTTGGCGTCAAAGTCTTTTGTTACGCTTTCAAGTCCTGAGTTTACAATAAAAGTAGCCAAAGGCGCTCCCGGACAAAGCAGTGCAACAACGCTTTCTACCAGCAAGGAAGACATTAAATATATTGGAAGCGATATTCAGTTTATTAAAACCAATTCCATTGCATTGAAAAGAAGTGGTGATATGTTTTTTGGTTCGACGCTGTTTTTTGGAATTCTTTTGTTGCCCTTATTGCTTTTCTGTGCTTTCGTAATCTTATACCGCAACATGCTCAAACAAAGAAGGAATGTTGCTTTAATGAAAAACAAAAAAGCCCATAAAGTGGCTCAAAAACGATTGGCTCTAGCCCATAAATATTTGAAAGAAAACAATAAAGATCTGTTTTTCGAAGAGCTTTCCAAAGCCATTTGGGGATATTTAAGTGATAAGTTCACCATTTCCTTGGCCCAGCTTTCCATGGAAAATGTACAGGAAGTTTTACAGCAAAAGCAAGTAAATGAACAATTTATACATCAAACCATGGATTTATTGAGTCGTTGTGAGTTTTCACGCTTTGCACCGGATGCAGCTTCTATTACTTTAGAGCAGCCTTATAACGAAGCACTTACATTGATTAAAAACCTTGAAAGTTAATTTAATGTAATTTACCATGAAGAATATAATTAACATAAAATGTCAAAGCAAAAAAGACCTTCCTTTTTTACTTAAATACACTCCATTTTTAACAAGCTTACTTCAATATCTTGTTTTTGCGGTATTCATGGGTCTGAGTGTAGCTGTATATTCGGCCGGAAGCCCACAAGATGCCATTGTGGAAGGCAATATGTTGTACGGTAAAAATCAATTTGATAAAGCCATTCAGAAGTACCTTACCGTATTGAATCAAGGATATGAAGCCCCGGAATTATATTACAATTTGGGGAATGCCTACTTTAAAACCAATGACTTTACCAATGCCATTTATTATTTCGAAAAATCAATAAAGCTGAATCCGGCAGATGAAAGTGCCCAATTTAACCTCAAGGTATGTAACACCAAAATTGCGGATAAAATAGAAGAAGTTCCCCAACTCTTCATTAAACGTTGGTGGATTTCCCTTTCTCATATCATGAGTTTAAACACCCTCACTATTATAGTCATTTTGACTTTCTTTTTGTTTTTCTTATCCTTAGCCATTTATTTATTATCCAGAACGGTGGTATTGAGGAAACTATTCTTTTTCGTTTCCTTGTTTATGGTATTTCTTACGGTCTTCTCTTTACTTTTTGCATACAGTCAATACAAAGAAAACAATAGAACCGATATGGCTGTTATTTTCGAACCCACTTTAAGCGTAAAAAGTTCTCCTGATGAAAAGGGAAATGATATCTTCGTAATTCATCAAGGATTAAAGGTAAATATTACCGATCAAATTGTAGAATGGAGCGAAATTCGTTTGGGAAACGGCAGCAAAGGCTGGGTAAAAACCACTTCATTTAAAACGATATGATGCGCATCGGATTGCTTTCCGATACGCATGGATTTGTACACCCCAATTTACATGGCTTTTTTAAACCCTGTTCGGAAATATGGCATTGTGGCGATATTGGTAGTTTAGACGTTACGGATGAACTAAGCCTCATCGCCCCTGTTAAAGCGGTGCATGGGAATATTGATGATTGGAAAGTGTCGACCCGGTTTCCTGAATTTAATATTTTCTTCTGCGAAGGGGTGAAAGTCATGCTCACCCATATTGGAGGTTATCCACCAAAGTATTACCCGAATATCCTAAAAATATTGGATCAAGAAAAACCCACCTTATTTGCTGTGGGGCATTCCCATATTTTAAAAGTGATGTACGATGAAAAGCATCAATTGCTGCACATGAATCCAGGGGCTTCCGGAAAACAAGGGATGCATCAGGTAATAACCGCCCTTCGTTTTACGATTGATGGCAAGGAAATTAAGGATTTGGAAGTGCTGGAGTTACAGAAGCATGGTTGAGGAATTGGTGAGTGTAAATAGCTGAAAACATCTTGGTTAAAAGAGTTATTATTTATTCATTATGAGTTTTTCGCCATCATGCATTTTTGAAGTGCAAGTTTTAATAGACATTCGTTTTTTGTTAATTTTATGAAATTGAATTTTTTATCCTAAATTAGCACTCTATTTTATACATAAAACCTGCACAATTTATAATGGCAAAAGGAAGTAAAAAAGCAGATGGGCTTGGCTCTCAAAAGCCTATTGAACAATATGAGCATAAGGATAAGAAAAGATTGAATAATCCACCGGTTGGCTTGGTAGATGAGGGAACTGAACCTTATAGAAATGGTAAGAAGCAATATGAATACGACCCTCATCTCGACCCTCAATTGCAGTGGGCCGGCAAAGCCGAGCATACCAGTTTTGAAGTTCCTACGGTGAGCTTGCATGTGCATGAACGCATTGACCCCCGCCGTATTATTGAAACTGTGAAAAAAGAAAAAGAAGTTACTCCTCAAATGAGCCTTTTTGAAGAAGAAAAGAAACCCTTGCGCGAAGCCATAGAGTTTTATAAACACAAAGAAAACTGGAGCAACCGCCTCATTGCCGGCGACAGCCTATTGGTGATGAACTCCCTATTAGAAAAAGAAGGCATGGGTGGCAAGGTGCAAATGGTGTTTTTTGACCCACCTTACGGAATTAAATATGGAAGCAATTTTCAACCTTTCGTAAATAAAAGGGATGTAAAAGATGGAAATGATGGGGATTTAACTGCCGAACCTGAAATGATAAAAGCTTTTAGGGATACATGGGAGTTGGGGTTACATTCATACCTAGCCTATTTAAGAGACCGATTGCTTTTATCAAGAGATTTATTACATGAAAGTGGAAGTGTATTTGTTCAGATTGGTGATGAAAATCAACATTTAATCAGAAATATACTTGATGAAATTTTCGGAAAAGAAAATTTCTTTTCATTGATAACATTTAAAAAGACTTTACCTTTAGGGAGTTCAGGTTTAGCTGGAATATCAGATTATTTATTATGGTATTCAAAAGATAAAAGTAAAGTAAAATTCAGAGAACTTTTTGCTGAAAAACCTATTGGAGAGGGAACTGGTTACACTTGGGTCGAGGAACAGTTCGGGAATAGAAGAAAGATGACAAATGATGAAAAGAATAACATTAAGCTTCTTCCAGAAAAATCTAAAGTGTTTTTTACAAGTTCACTTTCTTCATCAGGTTACACATTAACTTGTATGTTTGATTTTGATTTTGAGGGAAAGAATTATAAGTGTGGAAAGAAAAGTTGGCGAACTCATCAAGAAGGGATGCAAAAACTAATTAATTCAAAACGAATTATCGCCCCTGGTGGATTACCTTGTTATATTCAATATCATGATGATTTCCCTTACCAACCACTTCACAATTTGTGGGATGATACACATGGTGCAACTGATTTAAAATATGTTGTTCAAACCTCACTTAAACCGCTTCAACGTTGTTTGTTGATGTCAACTGACCCTGGCGACTTAGTACTTGATATTACCTGTGGAAGCGGAACAACTGCATTTGTTGCTGAAAATTGGGGGAGAAGATGGATAACCTGTGACACATCAAGAGTTGCGTTGACTTTAGCAAAACAACGGTTAATGTCAGCAAACTTTGATTATTTTGAATTGGCGCACCCAAATGAGGGTGTTGGTAGTGGATTCAAATATAAGACGGTTCCTCATATTACTTTAAAATCAATTGCCAATAATGAGCCGGTACCATATGAAACCTTGTATGATCAACCTTTTACTGATAGTAAAAGGCAAAGAGTAACCGGTCCTTTCACCATTGAAGCAGTCCCTGCTCCGGTTGCCAAATCATTTGAAGATATTGAATCGGATACGATTATTGATGCGGATAGCTCTGTGTCGAGAAGTGGAGAAACCTTGCGACAGGATGAATGGAGAAATGAATTAAGACGTTCGGGAGTGAGAGCTAAGGGAGGGAAAACCATAGAATTTACAAGGGTGGAGCCTTTGAGTGGGACACGCTTTTTGCAAGCCGATGCCGAAACCAGAGAGGATAACCCGAAAAGAGTGGTGGTTTGTTTCGGTCCCGAACATGCACCATTGGAACAACGTATGGTGGAACTTGCATTGGAAGAAGCCCGTACCTTAAAACCCAAACCGGAAATCATATTGTTTTGTGCTTTCCACTTCGACCCCGAAGCCCGAAAAGATATAGAAGAAACCAATTGGCCCGGCATCACTCTGCTCGAAGCTCAGATGAATGCCGATATGCTAACCGACGACCTGAAAAAGAAGCGCAGTAGTAACGAAAGTTTTTGGCTCATTGGGCAGCCCGATGTTCAAATTACGGAAATAAAAGCTGGAGACGATAAAGGAAAATATATAGTGGAAGTGCATGGTTTTGATTATTACAATCCTAAAACAGGAACTGTGGATAGTGGTGGCAAAAACAATATAGCCATGTGGATGCTCGACCATGATTATGATAGCCGGAGTTTGTTTCCTTCACAAGTATTTTTCCCGATGGCAGGAGCCAAAGAAGGTTGGGCAACTTTAGCCCGCAACCTCAAAGCCGAAATAGACGAAGATAAAATTGAAGCCTTTAATGGAACGGTTTCACTGCCTTTTACCCCTGGCAGAGAAATAGCAGTAAAGATAATAGATGATAGGGGGATTGAGAGTTTAAAAATAATAAGATTATAGACCATGATAATAAGTAAAATCAAATTAGTGAACTGGAAGAATTTCAAAAATGTTGAAATTGCATTAACTGAACGTAATTTTATTGTTGGTGCAAATGCAAGCGGAAAGTCTAATTTTTTAGACGTGATTCGATTTTTGCGCGATATTGTGAAACAAGCAGGCGGATTACAATACGCAGTTGAAGAAAGAGGTGGCGTGTCAAAAATCAGATGTTTAGCAGGCAGACAAATACCTGGTGTTTCTATTACTGTGCAATTATCAAGTTCTACATCTGAACATGAACCCCTTTGGGAGTATAATATTCGATTTAAACATTCAGGTGGTGGGATCTTCAAAAATCAAGCATCTGTAATGGAAGAAAAAATCATTAATTTAAAAACGAAGAAAGTACTTTTAGATAGATCAGAAAAGAGAAATGAGGATACTGAAACTTTAAAATTTACTCATTTGGAGCAACCAACCGCAAACCAAGAGTTTAGAGATGTTTACTTTTTCTTTCAGGAAACCCAATATCTACATATAGTTCCTCAATTAATTAGAGATGCTGATTCCTATCATCTTTCCGCCAATAAAGAGGATTTTTATGGACGAAATCTATTGGAGAAAATGAGTAAAACAAATAAGAAAACAAGAGATTCATATTTAAAGAGGATAAATGAAGTTTTGCAAATTGCTGTTCCTCAGTTAAAAAATATAGACTTTGCCCCTGATGAAAAGGGGATTCCTCATTTGGAAGCCATTTATGAACATTGGAGAGCAAAAGGAGCAAAACAACAAGAATCACAATTTTCAGATGGGACGCTTCGTTTAATTGGCTTTATGTGGGCTTTACTTGATGGACAAGAAACAATACTTTTAGAAGAGCCCGAATTATATCTTCATTCAGCTATTGTTAGGCAATTACCGGAATTTATATATAAAATGCAAAGAAGAAAAGGAAGAGTAAGGCAAGTATTTATTTCGACTCATAGCTATGATATTTTGTCTAGTGAAGGAATAAGTGGTAATGAAACTATTGTACTCATTCCTTCTAAAGAGGGTACTGAAGTAAAAAAAGCTTCAGATATGACAGAAATTAGAAACTACTTAGATGCAGGAATTTCTATTGCAGAATCAGTAATACCTCAGGTTGCTCCTCAAAACATTCAACAAATACTTCAATTTTAAACTTATAAGTACATGAAAGTTGACATTGTTGGAGAAGATGAAGTAACTCGAGCAGTTATTAAAAGGCTACTAAAAGATTTTCGACCTGATATTGAAATCAATAAAGTATTACCTGCAAGAGGAGGACAGATAAAAGTTCTCGCACCAAAATATAATCAATTAAAATTACCAATTATTTGTTTGACAGACTTGGATGTTTATGACTGTCCTCCTTCATTAATAAAAGATTGGTTTGTTTCAAATTTGGATAACCATTTGTTTTTATTTCGAATTGCATATGGAGAGGCTGAATCATGGTTAATGAGTGATAGAAAAGGATTTTCAAAATGGATAAATGCAAACATTGATTTAATTCCAGATAAAAAGGTAATTGATAGAAGAAAAAATATATTTGAAATTATATTTCCTTATAAACCAAGTTTGTATTTAATGAAAGAGATTGCTTCTCAATCAAAAAACAATGAAATTAAAGAAGGATTAGTACCTCGTGAAGGAGCAAAAAAAGGGCCCACTTATAACAGCACATTGTTACCTTTTATTGAAAAACATTGGGATATTAATAATGCTGCAAGCTATTCTTATAGTTTAACAAAAACAATTGAGCGAATAAAACAATACCTTTCGGCATAAAGTATGAAAGCAATTGATAAACTCATCATCAACTCCCCATATTCTGAACCTGAGCAATATTGGGAATACTTAAGAGATACAAGAGAATTTGTTCTTCAATCAGGTCGTCGCCCTGCCGGTTATGTAATTGCCTCAGAAAGTTCAAGGTCATTTGATGACCCGGGCATTTTTATTGAGATTAAATTGGTAAATAGCATTCGACCCCGTATTAAGAAATGGCGTGAAAATGATTATCCGGGAATTACAGGTATCACCAAAAGGCTTTTAAAACACTGGCAAGATCCTGAAGAAAGAAAAGATCGAAGGTTTTTCTTTTGTCA
The DNA here is from genome assembly GCA_964543995.1 of uncultured Bacteroidales bacterium. GTDB lineage: Bacteria > Bacteroidota > Bacteroidia > Bacteroidales > CAIXTV01 > CAIXTV01. The sequence goes on along the minus strand of CAZJBB010000003.1, from coordinate 32,168 downwards.
ACTAGAAGCCATAGAAACATTAATTTGGTTGACCGAAGCACCTGATGCAGAAAAGACAGGGATTGAAATTCCTGGTGATGGGGGTGATTTTAGCCGTTGGTGTAATAAAATGGCAACAGGTACTGGCAAAACCATTGTAATGAGCCAGTTAATTGCATGGAACATACTAAATAAAGTTGCCAATCCGAAAGACATTCGGTTTTCTAAGAATGTTCTTGTAGTTGCACCAGGCTTGACTGTTCGTAACCGTTTGGCAGTATTAAACCCCACCGATGCATATAGTTACTATGAAGAGTTTAATATTGTTCCCTCCGGCTTAATGGATTCCTTGCGTCAAGGAAAAATTAAAATTGTTAACTGGCATGCATTAGCATGGCAAACAGATGAGAAGCTTGCAAAGAAAAAATCCGTTGATAAACGTGGCGCTAAAAGCGATGAAGCTTATGTGAAAGAAGTATTAGGAGACATTGCAAATGCTTCCAATATTATTGTTATTAACGACGAATCACACCATGCATGGAGGGTTCCGGCAGAAAGCAAAATAAAAGGAATTAAAAAAGAAGACATTGAAGAAAGCACTGTTTGGGTTGGAGGATTAGATAGAATTCACAGGGCAAGAGGTATTCTTCGTTGCTTTGATTTGTCGGCTACTCCATTTGCACCTAGTGGAAAAAAGGCAAGTGAAGAAGCTTTATTCCCTTGGATTGTTTCTGATTTTGGTTTAAATGATGCCATTGAAGGGGGTTTAGTTAAAACTCCGAGGGTAGTTGTGCGTGATGACGGAAATGTAGATAAAGAACTTCGTTCAAGATTATACCATATTTATATGGATGAAACGGTTAAGGATGATATTAACCAAAAAGTAGACGAATCTACTCCATTACCTGATTTAATTAGAAATGCATACTTACTACTCGGAAAAGATTGGAAAGCTACAAAAGATGATTGGGATAAAATAGGTTATCAAATTCCTCCAGTAATGATTACAGTTGCTAATACCACTTATACATCAGGGAGAATTAAATACTCATTCGATACCGATTCTTTTACTTTGGCTATCGCAGGATTAGGAGAGCTTTGTAATCCTGAGAAAACATTACAGATTGATAGTAGTATTTTGCAAAAGGCAGAGGCAGAAACTGAGGAAGTAGAAATAATTGAAGTAGAAGCAGAAGAAACTGAAACGGAAGATTTACCTAAAGAAAAAAAGCTCACTAAAAAGCAACAAGCAGAGTTATTAAGACGTACTGTTGACACCGTGGGAAAAATTGGAGAACCCGGGGCACAAATCCAAAATGTAATTTCGGTTGGCATGTTGAGTGAAGGATGGGATGCCAAAACCGTAACGCACATTATGGGATTAAGAGCATTTAGTAGTCAATTGCTTTGCGAGCAAGTTGTCGGGCGTGGTTTAAGGAGAACCTCTTACGATGTGGCAGAAGATGGATTATTTGAGGCAGAATATGTAAATATTTTCGGAGTACCCTTTACATTCTTGCCACATGAAGGGGGAGAAGGAGGTCCACCACCACCACCACCACCACCTAAAACAGAAATAAAACCGATAAAAGAAAAAATTGAACTTGAAATTTCGTTCCCAAACGTCTTGCGCATTGATCACATTTATAAGGCAAAACTAGAATTAGATATTGAAAAGGTAAAACCACTTTATCTAAACCCTTACGATTCAATAACAGAAGCAGAACTTGAAGCAATAATAGCAGGGAAACCAAATCCTGCTGCTTTAACAGAAATTGACTTGAAAGAAATAGCTGAAAAGTACAGACTTCAGTCAATTGTTTTTCGTATTGCTTCAACTATTTATAACTCAGAAAAGAAGCCTGAATGGAAAGGAAGTAAAGAAACGTTTCTAATACAACTCATCCATATAATAGAGAGGTTCATTTATTCAAACAAGATAATTATTGAAAACCCTTTATTTCATCAAGATGAATCCAGAAAAAGGATTTTGATTATGTTGAATATGAATAAAGTGGTTCAGCATATTTGGAATGAAATTAGAGCAGTTAATTCGCAGGAACTCGCACCGGTTTTCGACAAAGAAATGCCAATAAGGTCAACCTCTGATATAAGAACATGGTGGTCAAGCAAGCCCTGTGAAGCCTTTGATAAAACTCATATAAATTTCGTGGTATGTGACAGCAAATGGGAATACCTTGAAGCTAAAACAATAAATGAATTTGATGAAATCTTATCATTTGTAAAAAACGATCATCTAAATTTCGTGGTATATTATAATTATCAAGGAGTTGTAAGAAGATACTTTCCTGATTTCATTCTAAAGTTCAAATCAGGTTTAAACTTAATACTTGAAACTAAAGGTCAAGATAACGAGCAAAATAAAACCAAAAGGGCTTACCTCGATGAATGGTGCAGAGCAATAAATCAACAAGGTGGTTTTGGTAAATGGAACTGGGCGGTCTCTTTTAACCCTAATGATTTAGCTGAGATTCTAAATAAGAGTAAGTGACTTTATAGAACTTTTCTTTTACGAGCAAAAAACAGTATTATTCCGTTTTTATAGTCTGATTTTAAGCTACTTAATCAATTACAAAAAGGCATTTTTGGAAAAACGCCCCAGGTCGCTCTTTAATGCGAATTGATATCGCACACACTATCATGCTTTTATGAAGCAAAAGATAAATAAAACATTCCCAATATTATTTTGTTTTTATTAATTGAAGCTTATTCCGTAAATTTGTATGTAATGATTTGGAAAACTAAAGTGATCAATGCACAAAAAAATCGCCTGAATAGATTATCCGTTCTTCCAGTAGTATATTGCTTAATCTTCTCTATCCCTATTTTTGCAGAGAATCCTGTGGATAGTTTGAAAACGGCCTTGGCTGCGGCTACAAATCCATCGCAAAAAAATAAAATATTAGATCAAATAAGTGAAGCTTACATTCGCTGCAATCCTACTTTAGCAAAGTTGTATAATAAACAAAGTCTGAGTTTGGCAGAACAGTATTCCGATACTCTTGCCCTGAGCCAAGCAAGCTTTATTAGGTATAAAATATGCAAATACTTAGATGTTTATGACGAAGCCTTGGGTAATTTATATAAAACCAAGGAATATTCGCTGAAGACAAAAAACATTAAATTATATACTACTTGCCTGATAGAGCAGGCATTTATTTATGAAAAGCAACAACATCTGGCTAAGGCCATGACCACCTTGAATGAAGCCAGAGCGATTTTAGAATGGATGGGGGATGAAAGCGAACTTTCACGATTATACAGTATCTTAGGAATCTTATACTTCAAGCAAGGTCGCAATGATGAAGCCATCACATTTCATAACCGTTCCCTTTCTTTAAATATTAAAAGGAATTTCTTGCTTGGTATTTCAGTGAATTATGTAAATCTAGGGGTTGTTTACATCAACAAAAAGGGTTATGAAACTGCTATAGTTTATTTACTTAAAGCATTAGAAATTAAAAAGAAGCTTCATGACGAATATGGTATTTTGAAGTGTATCAATAACTTGGGAGTATCATATGCAAACCTAAAAAAGACTAAAGAAGCTATAGATTATCATCAAAAAGCACTTGAAGCAGCCACAAAAAATCAGAGTGTTTTTGACCAAAGCATGACTAACGTCAACCTTGGATTTGACTATTATATAGCATCAAATTATCCCGTATCCATTCGTTTTTCTTTAATAGGTTTAAAAATGGCTGAAGAAAACAATTTTGTTGATTTGAAAGCGGAAGCCTGCAAAAACCTTTCGGAATGTTATGCTCAAATGCATGATTTCCAAAAAGCGTATGAATACCATCTTACGTATAAAGAAAACTTTGACTCCTTACAGCATTCTAAATTCAGTCAGGAATTATATGAAATTCAAGAGCGTTATGCATCTGTTCAAAAAGACAATGAAATTAATACCTTAAAAATAACCACAGCAACAAATGAGTTAGAAATCCAAAGCAACCGAAATTATCTCCTGCTTTTCGCAATATTGCTCATTACTGCCATTTTGATAGGGGCGTTTCTATTTCTTCAATGGCAAAACAATCGCAGAATCAAAGAAAAATTAAAGGAGCTCAATGAAATTAAAACTGCATTTTTCGCAAACTTATCGCATGAATTCAGGACCCCACTCACCCTCATGCTTGGACCATTAGAAGTTCTGCTTGAAAAAGCCAGCGGTAAAGATAAACTCATGTTACAGTTGGCATATCGAAATGCAAAGCGCATACTCCAACTCGACGAACAACTGCTTGAGTTTACTAAACTCGATAGTGGAAACATAAAGCTTAGACCCGTAAAAGCGGATATTTTTTCTTTGATATCTGTTTTGGTAGAGGCATTTTCTATGCATGCTGTATCCAGAAATATCAACTATGTTCATCAATTTTCGAATGACACTTACTTCTGCTATTTCGATCCTGATATTGTTGAAAAAGTCATTGGCAATCTCATTTCAAATGCTATAAAATATACCCCCGATGGAGGTAAGGTTTGGGTAAATGTTAGTTTAGTGTTCCCCAATGAAAGTAATAAGGATGCATTTATCAAAAACGAAGAAATTGTGGTGATTGAGATTGGAGACACAGGGAATGGTATTCCTGAAGAAAAGCAAGATAAAATTTTCGAACGTTTTTACCAACTAAAGGATTACAAAGGAAAAGAAGGAGATGGATTTGGAATTGGGCTGTCTTTGGTAAAAGAACTGGTTGAAATTCATAAAGGAAACATTGAACTTGAAAGTGAATTTAAAAAGGGAAGCATATTTAGGGTTTCTATTCCGGTTTCAGCCCATTCTCATGCTCAGATAATAGAAAAAACCAGTCACATTTCAGAAGTGAAAGTTTCCGGAACCAATCAAAACTGGGAAATGAGCTTAGATAAACCAGACCTCTCTCCTGAAAAGATAAAGCATGAAAATGAGAAGGAAAAAGCAAAAATCCTTGTGGTAGATGATAATCCTGATATCAGGATATATCTTAACGAGATCTTTAAGGAAACGTATAGGGTATTTTCAGAAGAAGATGGAATTTCCGGAATCAAAACAGCACATCGTCAAATGCCCGATATTATCATCACGGATATCATGATGGAAAGAATGGATGGAATGGAGTTTTGCCGAACCATTAAATCAGATCCCAATACTCGTCACATTCCGGTAATTATGCTCACCGCTTTATCCGATACCCTTGACCGCATCACCGGATTTCAAACCGGTGCTGATGATTATTTGAAAAAACCTTTTAATACTCGTGAGCTTTTAATTAGAGTAGAAAACCTGTTAAAACAACGTACTTATCTTAAGGAACTATTTTCCAGGGAGTTAAAAATGGGACCCGAAGCGGTTTCAGTTGCTTCTGCTGATGCGGTTTTCTTACAAAAGCTTATCAAAACAATTGAGGAACATATTGACGACCTAAATCTTGACGTGAATTTCTTAGCTTCCGCAGCCAACATGAGTCGTAGTCAATTACATCGGCGTATTACCAGCCTCACGGGGCAGCCGGCTACCGCATTCATTCGATTGATTAGAATTAAAAGAGCGGCCCAGCTAATTGAGCAAAACACAGGAAATATTGCCGAAATAATGTATGCATCAGGATTCAACAACCCTTCATATTTCTCCCGATCTTTTAAGGAAATCTATAATATGAGTCCTTCCGAATACCAGCAATTACAACACCAAATCTAAATTTTAGGAAACAAACATAATGCATTACAATACAGAGCATTAATTTGTTTTTAGCAATATTGAATCCTCATTATTGCAACCATTTTACAAGCATTTGCAACATAGGAGCAAGCAAAAGTTGCATTATTAAGGTATTTTTGTACCTAAATTAATTTTCAAAAATACTTTACAATTATCATTTTAGACTTACAAATTCATTTACCCAAAAACTAATAGTCATGAAACCTGCTTTTACAAAATATTTTATGTTGATTTTATTCTTATGGAGTTCAGCTTCTGCGCAGATTGTTGGGGTTAAAACCATTCCCGGTGATTTCACTTCTATTAAAAAAGCGGTTGATTCCCTTAATTTATTAGGAACTGCAGCACCCGGTGTAACTTTCAATATTGCCTCCGGCTACGTTGAAAACATTAGCGGTTTGCAAAACAACCAAATTATTTTAAACACCAATACCGGTTCGGCTAATTCACCCATAGTTTTTCAAAAAGCACCTGGTGCACAGCAACACCCCCGAATTAACCTGAGTGGGGCAAGTGCTTCCAACCTCACTGATGGTTGCTTTATTATCGCAGGGTCCGATTATGTTACCATTGACGCAATTGATGTATATTCTTTCGACTATACAGTGGATTGGGGATTTGCTTTGGTCAAAAAAAACAGCTCAGCGCCTTTTGATGGTTGTCAACACATTACCATCAGAAACTGCACTATTAATCTCACTAAGATGAGTTCAGGCAGTGCTTATGGAATTTATACCGGAAATCACATTTACAGTAACACTTCCGCTTTAGCCATCACTTCGACTTCGGATGCAAACAGTTACAATAAATTCTATGGCAATACCATTATAAATGCAAATACCGGAATTTCGCTGAACGGATACAATGCCGCTTCAAATTACAGCTTGTATGATCAAGGCAATGAAATTGGAGTGGATGCCCCAAACAGCATTAGCGGTTTTGGAACTGGATCCTATCCATGCGGAATTTCAGCATACTATCAAAATGGGTTTAATATTTCTAACAACCTTATTGCTTCAGGAAATTTACAGGATGGAGTTGGTGGAATTTCAGGAATATATTTGGGAACTGCTTATCAAGCCGGTGGACTTATTGACAATAATAGCATCACTATCAATTGTAACACCCAAAACACTCCCTTGTATGGCATTTATTCGGCAGTGGGTCAGAATGGTTCCACCGATACTTTGACCATACGAAATAATACCCTCAGCAATGTGAATTATACCGCTACAAGTGGTGGAACCTGTTACGGAATTTATAACAGTATTGTATCGGGTACCGGACCCAATATCCTCAATATATATGGCAATAGCCTTCATGACCTTACTTTAAGTGGTTCAGGAAGTTTTACCGTTATTGAAGCCGGACTTTCAAATCTCCAAAACGTATATAACAATACGCTTTATAATATCACAAAATACAATGCCACTTTATACGGTATGGTAATTCGAGGAACCACTGTCAATGTTCATGACAATATACTACACGACCTTAATATCCCTTCGGCAGGAGGAACCTTATATGGCATTTACAATAATTATTACAGCACGAATGAAAATTATTTCAGCAACCAAATATACAACCTTGCCAATACGGGAACCGGTGGAATTACAGGCATGTATTTAAACACCACCACCGGAATCAGGGCTTGTTACTCGAATTTAATTCATACCTTAAATGGAGGTGGTGCTGTAAGCGGAATGAGTCATTTTTCGTCAACTCCTTCAATTTACAGGAATAATATATACGATTTAACATCCACCACCGGCAGCGGACAAACAATAGGAATTGATATTGAAAGCGGCAACACCATTTATGTTTATAATAATTTTATCTCCGACTTAAAAGCAAGCAACTCGACAAACACCAATGCCGTGGTTGGCATATTCAAAGCAGCTTCGGGAACCGGCTTGTATTGCTATTATAACTCCATTTATCTAAATGCAACAAGTACCTCACAGTCTACATTTGGAACCTCAGGAATATACCTTGATACTTATAACAGTTCTGAATTAAAAAACAATTTGGTGGTAAATCTTTCCACCCCGGTAAGCCTTTCCGGTCCGGCTTATTGTGTTGGACTTCGTCGTACAGGAACAAGTCTTAATACCTTTTCAACAAGTTCCAACAACAACTTGTACTATTGTGGTATTCCAGGAAGTTATAATCCTATTTATTTTGATGGCACAAATACGGATATATCGTTGGTTCAATATAAAGTCAGGATGAGCCCACGTGAATCTGCTTCAATTACGGAATTGCCCCCTTTTGTGGATGTGGTAAATCATGATTTACATATTAATGCATCCATTCCTACTTTGGTTGAAAATAATGGGCTAAGAATAAGCACACCCATTGCCATTACTTCAGATATTGATGGGAATCCCCGTTGGGGGGAAACAGGGTACACTGGAGCGGGTACCTCAACTGATATTGGGGCAGACGAAGGTAATTTTACAGTAATGCCTCCAATGTCATACACAAGTTCAACCAGCAATCAGCAAATCGGATATGTTTTTTCCGGAAATACGAATCAAGTTGTAATTCAAGTAAAAATTACCGTCAATGGGAATTCGACTCCCTATGCTTTAACCCAATTCACTTTAAACAGCAATGGAACTTCTGATATCACCGATATTAATACTTCCACAGCAAAAGTATATTATACCGGAAATAGCCCGGTGTTTTCCTCAGCCATCCTATTCGGGTCCACTACTCCTTCCCTTTCGAATTTCATGGTGAATGGAAATACCGTTTTATCATCAGGAGATAATTATTTTTGGCTCTCATACGATGTAAAACAAACTGCATTGACGGGTCATTTAATTGATGGTGAATGCGTTTCATTTGTTTTAGGGGGAATTTCTCATATTCCTTCAGTGACAGCTCCAGCTGGAAATCGATCCATTTTAGGTCCGATGTCTGGAACGTATTTAGTTGGAGCAGGAGAAACTTTCCCTAATTTCTCCACATTAACGGAGGCCGCTTTGAACATCAACAATCGAGGTGTAAATGGGCCGGTCATTTTAAGTTTGACTAATGATGTTTCCATCCCATATAGCAGCAATAATGGAGAATCCATTCCTATTACTTTCAATGAAATTCCTTTAGTTTCAGCCACAAATACTGTGACTTTAAAACCGGCAAACGGCAAATCTCCATTCATTACTTCGAGCAGTTCTTCCTCAACTTTTCTTTTAAATGGGACAGATTACTTCATTTTAGATGGGTCTAGCAGTAATAACCCGGGAAGAAACCTTACCATAGAGAATACAAATACAGGTTCCTGGACAGCAGCAGGATGTATTTCTAATGGAGTTAATGGACTGGGAGCCAACCATGTAACTATTAAAAACTGCATTTTTCATGCTACCAATGTCAATAGCAATTCAACTTATGGGCTTTCGGTGGGTAGCACCGTGGGTGCATCCGGAAGTTATAACAATTACTTGACTCTTGCCAACAATGAATTCAGTAGGGCTTTTTCAGGAGTATATATTAATGGAACCTCAGGAGCCACAACTGATAGCTTGTTAATGTACAATAACACCATTGGATCATCCAATCCCTTAAATTATATTCGTTATACTGGGCTTGTGCTGGGAAGTTGCTCAGGAAATGTCTCCAATAACGAAGTAGTTGGAATTATTGATACGACGGGTGCCGGTTATTTCAATGCCTACGGAATATATGCCGGAGGTGGAGTAAAAAACTCCATCTTTCAGGGAAATAATTTTCATTTAATTGGTTCTGCCATTCATAATTGCGGTACTGGTATAATCACAGATTTAGCAAGCACCGGAGTAAATGTAACCATTGCCAATAATTTGTTTTATGACATCAGTGGATTAGGTACGGCTAACATAGGTTCGTACGGTACTTGTGGGATTAAAATCAGAGGAATTTCGACCAATGTAAAAGTGTATTACAATTCCATTTATTTATCAGGCTATTTAAATAATCCCACCTCGACCAATGATATTAGTGCCGGGATATATGTAGATGCAAGTACTACATTATTGGACATTCGTAATAATATCATTTATAATTCTATTGAAAATATTACCGGTGTTTCAAAAGCATATGCCATATATTCCTCTGCATCTTCTGCCGCCTATTCGTACCTTGATTATAACGACTATTATGTTTCAGGTTATGAAGCCATGCTGGCATATTGGGGAGGAGCAGACCGAAGTACGCTTGCCGCTTTAAAAGCAGCCTCGGGGAAAGACCAACACTCCTTGCAAGTAAACCCTGATTATAACGGGACTTCACATTTAATTTGCTATCCAACTTCATCGGTTCTAAATGTTTGTCCTTCGCTTTCTATTACTAACGATTATCTTTTACAATCCCGCCCTGCCCCGACATCCATGGGGGCTTATGAAAATGGAGCCGATGTAACCGGCCCTATTATATCATACACACCCCTTAAAAATACCATACAAGATGGTTATAGACAATTAATTGCAAGCATTAAAGATTATCATGGAAAGGTGGCTTCGTCTGGAAATGCAAAACCGGTTTTATATTGGAAAATTAATCATGGAGCGTTTAATACTGCACAAGGAACAGCGCTTACAGATACCACCTTTTCATTTCTTTTTGGCTCAGGAGTGTATATTGGAGATACGGTATCCTATTATATTGTAGCCCAAGACACCATTTCAAATCCTAACGTCAGTGTTTATCCATCCTCAGGAGCAAGCGGATTATCTGCTTCACCTCCCTCCGTTGCTGTGCCTCCTTCAAGTTTATCTTCGTATCGAATTCTCATGGGCATTAACGGAACCTATAATATTCCAAATCAAATTGTTACGCTTACAGGTGCAGGAGGATTATTTTCGATACTCAACGATAGGGTGTTAACCGGAAACCTGAATATTGTTGTGTTGGCAAATGCGAATATTATGGAGCCGGGGACTTTCGAACTCAATGAAATTAGTGCTGAAGATACTTCGTTTCATCTTACGATCATGCCCTTGGACACAAACTCAATTTCCACATTTACAGGCAATTATAATGGAGCACTGATACGGTTTAATGGTGCTGATGGAGTTCGAATTAATGGTTTTAAGAAGTTGGTTTTTAAAAACACATTTTCCGGAGGAGGAACCACTTTAAAATTATACAACGAAAGTGATAATAATATTATTAACGGATGCTATTTTTATAGTTACCAAAACTCAGTGAATGCAACAGATATTTCATTAATAGGTGCTACCCATAATAATGTGATAAGTAATAATTATATTTATACCTCTTATGCCGGAATTTACTTGGATGGGACATACTGGGATATTGCGTCAGGAAACAAAATTTACAATAATCAAATCAGCAATTCAGGAGCAGAAATAACCAAATATGGGATTTATGCTATGTATCAAGACAACTTATTGATTAAAGGGAATGTATTTAGCAATATAATCAGTGGATTTGGCCCCATAGGTATTTATGCTGAAGGGACAACAAATTCAACTTTTGAAAGAAATGACCTTCATGATTTGATCTATAATGCCAGCAGTTATGATGGAGCAAGTGGAATAACTTTTCGCTCTTTGAGTGCGAATCCAAATATTACCATTAAAAATAACATTATCAGGCATTTGGGTGGAATTGGAAGCAGCCCTAACGTAAATGATGGAAATTCTATCCCAGCAGGAATAAAATTATTTGGCACAGCAACAGGGGGAATAAACTTATATAATAATTCTATTTACTTGAATAAAGATTCGATAAATGGTCTTTTCTACAGTAACGAATGGAATACTTGTGTTGAAATTGGTGCCGGCATATCCGGAATTAATATGATTAATAATATTTTACAGAACAGCATGGGGAAAAGAACTCCTTCGATTACAGGCTGGGGTTATGCTGTGTACTGCAAATCAAGTACTTCACCCTTTTCAACCATTGACTATAATGTATATTATGCTTCGAATTTTGATTACAATTATCTTGGCCTTAGTGGAACCACATCTCCACCGACTAATAATATGAGCTTAAGTGCATGGCGAACTTTTACAAGCCAGGATGCGCATTCTTTTTGGAGTGATCCTCAATATGCTTCCACCAGCAATCTTAAACCATTGCAAGCTTCTATTGCATCTGCAAACGGGCTTCCTATGCCCGGAGTGGTTGATTTTGATTTTTCGGGAAGTGCCCGCGGGCCAGTAACTTCCATTGGTGCCTACGAAAATATAACCGCTATTTCAAAAAATGTCACCCTAACGGTATTTCTTGAAAGCCTTTATGCAGGAAATTATCAAATGCGAGAAGTGATGGACGAAAATGGTTCTCATTTTGGTGCCGGAATTGCAGATAAAATTAATATTGACCTATATAACGCAAACGCACCCTACACCCTCGTCACGTCATTCCCCAATCTAAATTTAAACACCTCAGGGATGGTGAACTTTCAAGTTTCGGGTTATTATTCAGGAAATTATTACATCAAAATCACCAATCGAAATCATTTAGAAACTTGGTCAGCCCTCCCTGTTCCTTTTACAACCCCAATTGTTCAATACGATTTTTCTACCTCAGCCCAACAAGCTTTTGGAATTGATGCCCAAGTTCATTTAAATAACGAGGTATATGCACTTTACACAGGGGATATAAACCAAAGTGGTTATGTTGATGTTGATGACTTTGCCATATTCGAACCAGACCTCACCAGCGGGCCTGTTGGGTTTTTAATTACGGATCTCAATGGTTCTGGTTACACCGATATAGATGATTTTGCGCTTTTTGAACCTAGGTTAACTCAGGGAGTAGCATCACAAACCCCTGCTAAATAAGACAATATACGCGGTGAATTTGATGTTTCGCACAAAAAGGGTCATTTGAAATGATTGCAGGATAAATACAATAACCGCATTTGCTATTCAAGCAGATCGATTAAGATTTAAGCCTTTAAACCTGAGAACCTATCGACTATAAAAGACCTTTCTAATCGTCCTAAAAATGACAAAAAGGTCCATTTTCAAGCTTTGTTCTTCAATGTATTTGAGATTCAACTTGATTTTGGCCGGCATTATTTTTTGGATATACAATGTTTCAGGGCTCTCGGAGGAGGCTAACAATTCACTTTCGTTCCTGTAAACAATACTGGCAAAGTCGGTAATTCCGGGTTTTACTGAAAGTACCGGCAATTGCTCTTGGGTGTATAAGGCTACATATTTTCTTACTTCCGGGCGAGGGCCTACCAAACTCATTTTCCCGGTGAACACATTGATTAATTGAGGAAACTCGTCGATCTTATATTTTCTTAAAAAGTATCCGACCTTAGTTACCCTGCTGTCTTTTCCTCCCACAGTGAGTAGTCCCTGAAGTTCAGATTTCGGCTTCATGGTTCTAAATTTCAATAATTTAAAATCTATATTGTTTTTCCCAACCCGTTTTTGAATGTAAAAAACACCTCCTTTGGAGTCCAATATAATGAACATGGCAATAATTATAAAAAAAGGCAGTAATAATATCAATCCTAAAGAAGAAAAAACAACATCTACTCCCCTTTTTATTGCATATTGCATCATTATGGTTTTATGATTTTTATCACGGATGAAATCACCGCTTCAAGTACTTTTTCAATCATCTCATCGGTCAAATCATAATACACCGGCAAAGAAATTTCGCGCGCGTAATTATCAAATGCTATAGGATAGTTTAAAATATTGAAACCCATGGATTTATAAAAGCTCATCATGGGTAAAGGAATAAAATGCACATTTACAGAAACCTCTTGAGAAAAGATTTCGGCAATGATTTCATCTCTCCGGCTTTCTGAAATTCCTTTAATCCGGAGGGGAAATAAGTGGTAAGAGCATTCTTTCACATTTGTTTTCAAAGGTGGAATTTCAGCCCATGGATATTTTGAAAGCGCTTGTGAATAGCGGTTGCAAATGTGCTTTCTTTTCACTAAAACATCACTTTCGTACCTACGGAGTTCAACAATGCCCATAGCAGCAGCAATATCGGTCATATTTGCTTTATACCCGGCTTCAACAATATCATAACGCCAATTTCCAATTTGAGATTTTGCAAAAGCATCTTTGTTTTGGCCATGAAGCGTTTTTATGCAAAGTTTCTTGTATAATTCCTCGTTATCGAATGGAGCAGGTAAATTAAATGCAATGGCGCCTCCTTCGGAGGTGGTTAAGTTTTTCACTGCATGAAAAGAAAATACCGTTACATCGGTTAATGAGCCTGTCTTTTTTCCATGATACTGAGCCCCCAAAGAATGGGCCGCATCAGAAAGAACTAATATTCTTCCTAACTTTTTTTGCTCATCAGTACAAGCCATAAAAGTGGCTCTATGATTTTCGACCAAAAGGTTTATTTTATCATAATCGCAGGGGATTCCTCCAAAGTCCACCGGCATAATGACCTTGGTTTTATTTGTGATGGCTTTTTCAATTTCGATGATAGAAATATTAAAGTCCTCCGGATTTACATCCACAAATACAGGGGTTGCACCACAATGAACAATCACATTGGCAGTAGCAGAATACGTATAGGCAGGAAGAATTACCTCATCGCCTGTGGTGACTCCAAACCACTTTAACATGATTTCAAGACCCGCAGTTCCACTATTTAAGCATAAGGTAGATTTAGAACCACAATACGCAGTGAGTTCTTTTTCAAATAATTTCGTTTTAGGTCCGGTGGTAATCCAACCCGATTTTAACACACCTACGATTTCATCAATAATTTCTTGATCGATATGAGGAGGAGAAAAATTTATCATATAAAAGTTAGTTTAGGGAGTAATTCGTATTTCGAGGAGTAAATAGCAGCATAGCATTGAAAAAAGCATAAAATATGGTTCCTGCTTGAGTTTCTAACATGGATTCAGCCATAAAGTTCAATATAAGAATGAAGGCAAACAAGATATACATAAGGTCTTTGACTTTAATTGACAAAAATACCGGAAAAATGATTGAAGAAACAAAAATCAGAAAACCAATTAAGCCCAAGCTTACAAAAACCTGGTAAAATTCGTTATGGGTATTCAATTGAGAAGCATAAGCACCGGTCATTCCCTTTTCCTTATACATTTTCATTAAAGCATCTTTAGAATCTCCTATTCCGGTTCCAAAGATAAAATGTTCTGCAATCACCTGATTGGCGGCTTTCCATACCAACAATCTAACGGCTGTACTTTCGGAATCTTCTAGATGAACTTCGGTTGTTGTAACTGCAGAAATCGCCCTGCTGATTCTTCCATTGACTTCAGGAATAAATTTCATCATTAAAAACACACCTGTTCCAAAAAGAACCAATCCTGAAATACCGATTAGAAACATTTTTCTGGCGATAATAAAATAAAGAAGGAAACCAATATACACGAGTCCCATCACCAATAAACCCATTTTTGAAGAAAGTAACACCACCATTAAGGTAAAAAGCAATAAAACAAAATAGGATAATATTCTAAAATATGGAATACCATGATTGTTTCTTTTGAAAAGTGAAATCAAAATCCAGCAAATGGCAAAGTTTAAGTACATTGACAAGTATGAAGGATGTATCAGTACAGATAAGGCTTGGTAAAAGAAGTTGTTTTCCCCAAAAGCAAGGTATAAATAAAGTGCTCGTGCCAATATCAGAATGGATGATACTACAGCGCCTGCAATCAAAGCCATAAAAACGTGGTTTACCTTAGTTTTGGTTAAGGGCCTGGTAGATAATATGATAGGAAAGATCAAAAGGGAAAGTTTTACTTGCAAATCGAAAATTCCAGAAACCCAATTCGTGCTATACAGCAGCCCAAAAACATGTAAAACGTAAAATGAAATCAACAATAAAGCCAATTTATTTCGAGTTAACTCTTGGAATTTAGATTTAAAATCACCTTCTACCAGCCAGTTTATTGCAAAAAGGACGATGAAAACGGAAGTCATTCTGGCAAAAGGCAAACAAAAAGCAATTAGCAAGGCTAAAAAATAGTGGGCTTTTATATGTAATTCGCTGATTTTCATCCTTATCTTGTAATTTTCTCTTGGGTTTTAATTTTCTTATGGAATATAAAAAAATCGATAATTCCTTTTAAAAAACCGGTTCCATAAGAAAAGTGAAGAATAAAAAAGGTCCACATAATGCTGGGAACTTGTATAAATTGATCCGATTTTCGGTAAGCAAAGTACATACTTGAAATAACATAAACTGAAAGTCCTGCTATCAATGTATTGAATATGAATAGGTTGAAAAACGCCAACATTAAGGAAGTGAATAGATATACCACAAAAAACAAAGGCACCAATTGACGAAGCGTAGTAATGGTTTGGTGTTTTTTATTGACATATACTTTCCAATAACCATACTGAAAGTACTGGCGATACAATTTATTTAAGGAAGACCGAACATGATACTTGAAATGAATTTTCTTAGAAAGATAAATTTTGTATCCATTTTTTGTCATTCGAAAATTAAATTCATCGTCTTGATTTCGAATCAGTTCCTCATCAAAATAGCCAATATTTTCAAATACTTCTCTTTTGTAGGTTCCAAATCCAACGGTGTCCACAAAGCCTTCCTTGTTACCTGTGCGAAAATGTGCATTCCCTACTCCAAATCCGGATGACATGGCTTTTCCAATTAAGGCTGAAGCTTTATTAATAAAGATGTTCTCTACCACGCCTCCGGCACATCCAATCTCTGGATGTTCATTAAAGACCTCCATAGTACTCGAAACGAAATCATAAGCAAGCTCCGAATGCGCTCCCAAAATGGTAATAAAATCGCTTTTCGAATGCTGAATTCCAAGGTTTAGAGCAAAAGGAGTATGTTTTTTTTCGTTAATCAGTAAGTGTATCTGAGGGTATTTTTCACAGTAAGTTTGAACTACAGAAACCGTTTGGTCTATACTCATTCCATCACAAACAAATACTGAGATTTTATCTGCAGGATAATCTTGTGCTAAAATAGAATCGATACATTTTCCAATGTACTGTTCCTCATTTCGGCAAGGGATGATGATGGCTACAGATTTCAAAACTTAAGAATGATTAGTACGATCATGAGCAAATTCTAAATACTTCTTTTCTACTTCCTTCATATTCTCGTCCCAAATTCCACTTTCCTCAATAATGGCCTTACCTATTACAAGTGACTTTTTATAAAATTCTTCATGGTTTTTATTAATGTATAGTATCTTTTCGGCTAAATCATCTACATCGTTTATCGATACTAAAAACCCATTTTTATTCGGATGAATCCATTGCTTATTTGCAGGAATATCAGACGCAATACACATTGCGCCGCAGGATATGGCTTCGGCTAATGACAAACTATTCCCATCGGAAAGCGAAACAGTGGCAAAAATATCGGTTTTTTTTAATAAGGACACCATTTCCACCTGAGATATTTTCCCGGTAAAGGTGGTAATATCGTTCAACCCATATTCTGCCACCATATTTTCAAGTTGAGGCTTTAAAGACCCCTCTCCTGCAATAATGAATTCTATGTTAGGAATGCTGTCTTTTATTTTTGCAACTGCTTTAATCAGATGAGGAATATTATAAACCGTTTCGTGGTTCCGTGTACTTGTTATTGTGAACTTGGGTTTACCTTCAATTCGTTGATGGCTATTGAAAATATGGTTATCAATTCCAAAGGGAATTTCATCCAGCTTACTTGGGTCGGCCCCTATTTTTTTCGCTGCTTCTGACATGTGCGGCGCCAAGGTTTGTATCCAATCGGCTTTTTTAAAAGCATAACGCAACAACAGTTTATAAACTAAGGATTTTTGTCCACTGATGAGCACATCGCTTCCATAGGTAGTAATCAAGAAGGGATGATAATTGCATAAAGCGCCAGTAATGCCATAACTGGTTGCGTAATGTGCATGAAAAATATCGGGTTTAATATTCATCAATAACTTTTTTACTGCCTTCACTTTCAATAATACTTTCCAGTTTTTCCCTCCTTTATCAATGGGTCCGGAATTGAGAAAATGGGTGGTAATTCCATTTATCTGCACCTTTTTAAACGAAATTAAATGAACTTCGTATCCAAGATTGGCAAAGTGGTCACACCAGCGTATCATGTGAATACTTTCGCCATCTCCAAAAAAACAAATTTTCAATGGATATTTCATTTAACTCATTTTTGTAGGTGGGTTAAAAACTCTTGGAAAGGTGTAAATGTATGCTTTTGCTTTAAGAAAATACATCTTTTTAAAAGGAGACAATATTGAGAAAACAATCAACTTTGAAATTACATGTCCAAGGCTCAATAAAATTACCATAAGCCATTTAAATGTGCTGTGGTACTTCTTATAAAATTTTATTTTATTCACCACCTGGTTGCAGATAGATATATTATAATTTTTCTTCGCACTCTGCCCAACATGATGAATAATCACCGAATACGGATAATAAACCAATTTAAAACCTGCCTGTACAGCTCGGTAACAATAATCTATTTCTTCAATCCAGAACAGCTTTTCGTCGAGTAAACCAATGCTATCTAACAATTCATGCTTAAATAAAATTGCCGCACCGGAAAACGAATCCGCTTCGAAAGGCTCATCTATATTTTTATCAGCATAATACTTACTCTTTACGCATTTTGATAAATAAAGAGTATCAAAAAACAAGTACCTCAATTTTGGAAACCGCCAAAAAGAATGCTGCAAACTCAAGTCAGAATTCAGGAGTTTCGGGCCTATCATACTGACATCTTGGTTGTTTTCCATGAATAAGAACATTTTCTCTAAGGCATTATCAAAAAACTCAGTATCCGGATTCAACATAAAAACGTAGCGACCTTTTGAAATCCTAAATGCCTGATTGTTGGCAGCCGGAAATCCGGCATTAAAATTATTGCTGATGATGGTAATATCAGGAAAAGTCATCTTTATAGCCTGAACACTACCATCCTTAGAGTTGTTATCCACCACAATCACTTCGAGTTCAATGTTTGAAGGCTTGAATTCAAATAAAGTTTCAAGGCATCTGAGAATCAAATCCTTAACATTGTAATTTACAATTACAACAGAAATATCAGGTCCGTTTTTCAATACTTAAATCGTCTTAATAGTTTAATAAACAGATAAATAGGAAACATCAATAGAGAAAAAACAGATAATCGAATGGATTGAGAAAAAGCAGGAAACCCGGAAAGCCAACTATCCCAAAAGAGTTCAACATACTTTAACATAACAATCACCTGATTAGAAATGCTTAGATTTTTATGAAACATGATATGTTGTAAAAACATAAAGTTTCCTTTCTTCATTCCTTTCTTTTCTTTGCTTAAACTGCTGGCGTGTACTCTTACCAAAGCCAAATCATCCTTATCTTTATGAAAAGAAAAGCTATAGTTACGTAAGGCACATTTCATCCAAAAATCCCAATCCTCCAGTGCTTTCATGTTTTCGTCAAAAAAGCCTGCCTCTTCCACACACTTTTTTGACAATAAAGGAGCATTGATTACTAAAAAATTCATTCTACAAAAATATTCAATTATTGCTTTCCCATTTGCTTTGAATTTTGGAAGCCAATCATCGGGTTTATTTCCATGTAAGGAATTCCTTAAATTTGAGTAATCCATATCATCAAAAAAACGTACGTCACTATACACAATATCAACGGAAGGATTACTTTCTAAAAAATGAACTTGAGAAGCCAATTTATTTGGTTGAATCAAATCATCTCCATCAAGGAATTGAATGTATTTCCCTTTGGAAACTTTCACACCGATATTTCTGGCATGGGATACGCCTTTGTTTTCCTGTTTGAAAAAAGAAAAACGGCTATCCTTATTAATAAATTCCCTAACCACTTCTTCCGTATTGTCAACAGAACCATCGTCCACAACAATGCATTCCCAATTCGTATAGCTTTGATTTACTACCGATTGCAAGGTTTCTGCAAGGTACTGAGCGTAATTATATGTAGGTATGATTACAGAGACCATTTAATTTCTTAATTTGCTGTATAACCTGAAGAAAAACAAAAGGATTGGATTGAAATAGATATCCTGCACCGATTTTCGCTCTTCAATCAACAAAGTACGATGACTGCCGGCTCCGCTGATACCATTGGTTGAGAAAAAGGCAACATCTACATTTAGATGTTTTGTAGATGCTTTTTTGCCAATTATCACTCTTACAAAGAACTCATAATCAGCCACAATTTTATAATTCTCATCGTAATTTCCATATTCCTCAAAAAGTTTTCTCTTGATGAAAGATACAGGATGCCAAAGGGTATCAGTTAATAGCCTTTTAATACCGATAAAATCAGGAGATGCTAATTTTGTGGTTAATCCGGATTGATCAATAGTGATTAAATCTCCATATAAAATATCTTCATTCAGTGGTTTTGAAAAGACCTTTTGCAAAACGGAAGCATCCACCAAATAATCGCCGGAGTTTAAAAACAAACAATATTCTCCCTTGGCAAATTCAATGCCTTTATTCATTGCATGATAAATCCCATGGTCTTTTTCAGAAACCCATACAGCAATTTTCTCCTGATGTGATTTTATAATATCTACACTGGCATCGGAGGATTTACCATCAATAACAATATACTCATAATCCTCAAAACACTGACCAACTACACTTTGTATGGTTTTCTCAAGCCCTTCCGCATTATTGAAGTTTATGGTAATTATTGATAATTTCGGCATCATTAATTGTTCTAATATGGAATATGTTTTTTAAAACTATTTATTTGATTGAATAATAATGATGATGGGCTATACTCTTCTTTATTTCCTGTCCAAAAATATTCTTAAAACTCTTTTTTAATCCGGAAAGGTAAAACTTAACAATCAAAAAGCAATTTAGCGGCTTGCTTGGAGCAATCCCTTGGGTTCCATGAGGGTCGAAATTCAGCTTATCAAAAGCATAGGTATTTTCTAAATTCCTCAATATTTCAATATAGGGTGTATAAAAAGTGGCGTTTATATTTTTATCCATTTCATATAAATCACCGGTCAATTTCACAATGTTATTTTCAAAAAACTTCAACCCATGAAAATGAAAATAGACCACTTCGAAGGATTTCCCTGTGCTTTTTTCTGTTCCAAGAATCTTATTTTCAAGATTTTCAAAGGTATATTGCTGAAAGTTCCAAGGAGCAACCCCTCCACCCAAATGTTGTGATTCGTAAACTCCGGTAAAAAGCTTTTGAAAATCATCCACATATTTCTGATCACCAAATTTTCCTTCTTCCACTTTTGCATAGCACCAGTTGATACATTGGTCTTTCCACCAATTTAATACTTCCATCCCTTCTTTTGTGTTTTTAAAGGTCATGAATTGCACACAATACTTGCCACTGATTAAGGTTTGGTCATACTCAGGAGAATAGCGATGAGGGCTAATTAAAACGCTGTGGTTTCCCATTTCCTTGTACAAAACCATGGGATCAGAGTAAAACAGCATATCGGCATCAATGTAAGTGCAATTTTCTAAGCCAAATTCAGTAATGGAGTGATATAGGATTGAAGATGAGCATGTCCAACAATATTCTTGCGAAGTTCTCTCTTCTTTTACTTTTAATAAATCGGGGGTTTCAAATTCTTTTAACGGAATAACACTTATTTTATCAAAGTTGTTTGTATTAAAAAACTGATAACACTCTTCATCAAAAGCATATATATATAAATAAAAATCAAGACAATGCAAATTCAATGACTGAAACATAGCCAAGCCTCTCGACAAATAAGCGGAATTGAAAAGAGTACAAAAGTTGAGTTTCATTTATAGGTAAGTTCTATTACATTTTGAAATCCTAATGATTTCTTCGTTTAAATTATGCTATATAAATCGTTTAATAAGTGTACTAAATTGTTGAATATAAAGGTCGTAATTATAATCTTGCAAAGTTCGTTGTTGTGCTTTTTGCCCCATCGAAATCGCTTTTTCAGGATTTGCTAAATAGTAATTTACTTTTTCTATAGCCTCCGGAATAGAATTATAGACCTCAATTTCTTCCCCGGGTACAAAAAGAGTAGACAAGTTCTTCCCCATATCATTTAATATCAAAGTCCCAACACCGGTAGCTTCAAACATTCGCATATTTCCCACATCCCCTTTGAGCAGGTCTTCGTGGATATTAAAAGTAAGAAGCGACCTTTGAAGAATATTAAACATATCTATTCCCCATGCTTCCCCATGGTATGCTTTTAAGAGCGGAGAGGTGTATGGCAAAATTCGATTTCGATAAAACTGGAAACTTTTCTTGCTATATACAGGCTTATATCCGTATCCCCAAAGCTGAATAGGGGTTTGTTCAATCAGCTTCTCAATAGCTTGCTTTCTATTCACATGTACATCGCTCCACCCCCCAACGAAAGAAAACTCGATGTCCTTTTTATTTTCTTTTGGGAATTTTTGGAGAATTCTTTTGTCAAAAGCCGGTAACATATACTCTGATGCAATCCCATGGTTTCGAAAAGAACTTACATATTCCATAGTAGATGAAACAATTAAGTCGACACCTTGGATGTCTAAATGTTCTGGCAAAGGAGAAGAAATCCAAGAAACAATAAGCTTGCAGTATTGGCGTATTTCTTTGAGAAAACTGCCATAGTATTCAAAAATACTTTCGATGTAAAAGACATCCGGATGGAATTGCTTTATTTGTGCCAATACTATTTCCTTTTTCCAATTGACTTCGGAGAAAGAGACCTTGTTTTCAGTTGCCCATTTTTTTTGAAGGGGTTCACAGTTCTCAATAATTATAAACGATTGATATCCGTGTTGTTGGGAATAATAATACATTGATCCGGTGTCAGCAAAGAAAGCAGAAAGCAATCTATCCAACATTACTTCATATGTTAGATTCTGAAAATCAGCATTTTTCTTATAAAAGTGCTTTAAAAAGTATGGGTAATAAGAAGTTAAAAGTAAAAGCTTCATCAAAAATTGAATTAAACCAACTTAGACTTCATTTGAGCAGGATTACCAAAAGCAAGGTGGTTATCCGGGACATTTTTTGTAACAACAGCACAGCTTGCAATGGTTGAGCCATTACCCACCTGTACCCCTTTTAGCAAACAAGCTCTTTTCCCAATCCAGCAATCGTTTCCAATTTTAAGTGCTTGAGTACTTGGCTTTTCATATTCAGCACCCATATAAGGAAAGTCCCTTAGGGTCATTTCTCGCCTAATTTCGCTTGGATAGATACAGTGGGTATTGGTGTCATAAATCATACATTCATAAGAAATCATATTGAAATCTCCTATTTCAAGGCTCTCGTCGCATCGTATTTCAGTGTTCTCCATGATTCCGGTGTAATCCCCAATGTTGCATTTTCCCCCAAAACGAATTGAAAAATCGGAACGAAGTATGGTGTTTTTGCCAATGGTTAAGGTTCCATCCAAGAGGCTAATGGATGGTTTATTTGGATTTGCTCCTTTTTCGAGTCTGCTGTTTTCACCAATAAAAACGTCACCTTTTTCGATAATGAGGTTATAACCCGAAATTTGCACGTGTTCACCAAGTTTCAAACTCGCCCCTTTTCCAACTTTGATGGTCGAATTGCTTATTTTTGTACTAGACGGGTAAGAAAAAGTGCCTTCTACCGAAATGTTGTTGTTGTTTCCGGCAATGAAAACATACAGATTGTGTAAGATTTTTAATAAAGCATTTTTCATGATTTATAAAACCCTCCATTCGTTTTCTATCAACATACTTTTATGGGTAAGCGGAATTACTTTTCCTGTTCCGTAAAAATCGCCATTTTCAACATCAAAAGAAACCGCTTCTTGGATCCAATCTTGTAAAATTCCATTCTGACTTATGGCCAAATTAATTGTATATCTGCCTGACATTAAAGGTAATTTTTCTATTATACAATGAAAAGACCCCTTTGAGGGAATGGATGAGAATGGAGAAGATGAAAACTCGTTTCCCAACACCGTATATAAAATACCATCGTCACCATAAATGGCAATAGCAGCTGTAACATTCTGCAAATTAACACCTTGCTTGGTTTCGAAATCTATCTTACAAACTAAAGGTTGACCGGTAATTAGCTCTATCAAGGGTTCCAATTGAGGATTTAAAAATTCAAAATGAAGCATTCGTATGTTCCCTTCTCCTTGGCGGTCGTTTCGGTCATCAATACGAACGGTGCTAATTTCAGCAGCCGACTTAAGATAGGTGCTGACAACAGCGTCTGATTTTCCGATAAGTTGAACTTCCCCTTTCTTTAAATACATTGCTTTATCACAAAGATTCTGAATGGCAGCCATATTATGACTCACAAAAAGAACCGTTCTACCCTCTCCTGAAATATCTTTCATTTTACCCAGACATTTTTTTTGAAATTCAGCATCTCCCACCGCTAAAACTTCATCTACAATGAGGATTTCAGGTTCTAAATGCGCCGCAACTGCAAATGCCAATCGCACATACATACCTGAAGAATAGCGTTTTACAGGAGTATCCAAAAACTTTTCTACTTCTGAAAAAGCTACAATTTCATCAAATTTGGATTTGATCTCACTTTTTCCCATTCCGAGTATGGATCCATTCAGAAAAATATTTTCTCTTCCGGTTAATTCGGGATGAAATCCGGTTCCCACTTCCAATAAACTTGCCACACGGCCTTCGATGGTAATGCGGCCTTTAGTTGGAGCTACTATGCGGCTTAATATTTTCAGCAGCGTGGACTTCCCTGCGCCATTCCGTCCAATGATCCCAATGCGATCACCAACATTCACGTCGAAAGACACATCTTTTAATGCCCAAAATATTTCAGAGCTGAGCTTTGCGGTCTTGGTTTTAGGTTGGAAAATAGATTTAATGTTTTTAGAAATGACATCGCGCAATGCCGTATAAGATTCTCTGTTCTGATGCTTCAGGAAGTAACTTTTCGACACATTTTCAACACGAATGATTTCTTTTCCCATATTGCTTAAATTACATCGGCAAATGACTTTTCTGTCTTGCGGAAATACCAAATCCCTAAAACTAAAAACAAGAGGCTTATACAAATTGAGATCAAAAAACCGGGGATGAAAATGTGGGTAGTTCCTCCTAAAATAGACCATCTGAAACCATCAATCACTCCCACCATCGGGTTCATTGAATATAAGTACTTTACAAAAAGAGGGATTTTTTCACTGTCATAAATTTGATTGCTACTAAAAGCAATTGGTGAAACATATAGACCAAATTGAACAATAAAAGGAATGATATATCTGAAATCGCGATATTTTACATTTAAGGCTGCAATATAAATACCGGTGCCCAAGGAGGTTATGAGTGCCAATAATAAGAACAAAGGCAGCAGCAAGAATTTAATATCAGGAACATATTGGTAATACAACATGATCCCCAATAGAATGATAAAGGATATCAAAAAATCAATTAAGCAAACAATTACCGTGCTTGCAGGAACAATGAGTCTTGGAAAATACACCTTGGTAAGCAAATTTGAGTTTGCCACCAAGGAATTGCTGGTTTCACTGAAAGAGGAAGAAAAAAACTGCCAAGGCAGTGTAGCAGCACATACCAATAATATTCTGGGAACGCCATCAGGAACGCCTGAATTGAAAAGCCAACCAATGAACCACATCACAAAAATGGTCAATAAGGGCCGGATAACACTCCAAAGAACTCCAATGGCCGTTTGTTTATACCTTACCAAAATATCTCTCCAAGCTAAGAAATAAAACAAACCCCTGAAATTCCATAAGTCCTTCCAATAATTCAAATTTTCGGAGCCGGGTTCTATTACAATTTTATAGCTACTCATGTTAATGCTCAAAGAGAATAAATTTACAAATCTTTTCTAATGCAAAGATATTAGATATTTTTGTTTTTTTACTTCTTGGAGACGAAGCGAATGTTCCCTAACTTGAAAACATGAATCAGAGAAGTGTAATTTTATTAGATTTGTAAATATTTTTATTCATTTATTTAATCTCAAATAATGAAATTTTCAAAATTTAAATGGTATTACTTAATACTAATACTGCTAACAGGTTTTGGGGTTTGGTATTTCTCAAATATCGTGGCCTATATTTTAATCAGTTTTGTCCTGTCGATGATGGGGCAACCTCTTGTAAGGTTATTAGACCGGATGCAAGTTAAAAAAATTAAAATCCCTCATGCTTTAAGTTCTTTTTTGGCTTTATCGGTAATTTGGGGAGTAATATTCGGGCTTTTTTATATTTTCGTTCCCTTGGTTTCTTATGAAGCAAAAGCCATTTCCAAAAATTAATTGGAGTACTTTCCTCGGCTCTTTTCATGCCCCTTTGCTTGACTTTCAAAATCAGCTTATTGATTTAGGTATTTTAGACCCCACCGATTCCTTAGAAGCCATTCTGACCCAAAAAGCGTCTCAATTATTCAATTTCAATCAATTTTCCGGAGTTTTTGGCCTCGTTTTCGGTTTTGCAGGCAACCTTCTTATGGCCTTTTTTGCCATTTCGTTTATAAGCTTTTTCTTTTTAAAAGATGAAAAATTGTTTAGAAGCTCGATAATGCTATTAACGCCTTTAGATTACCAGTCTCAAATGGCTCATATATTATCGAGTTGCCGAAAGTTGCTAAGCCGTTATTTTTTAGGTCTTTGCCTCGATATTTTCTTGGTCATCTGCTTGATAAGTTTGGGGATGATGTTTATTGGAGTGAAAAACTTTCTTATTGTTGGATTTATTGCAGGAATCATGAATATCATTCCATACATAGGTCCTATTATTGGAGGCTTGCTCGGAATTATCCTCGGCCTCACCGAATGGGTGAATGCCGATTTTAGTACGGTAATTTTGCCCATGCTCCTTAAAATGTTGATGGTATTTGCCAGTGTAAATTTATTGGATGCCATTGTGATGCAGCCAACAATTTATTCAAACAGTGTGAAAGCCCACCCCCTGGAAATATTTTTGGTGATTATGATTGCCGGAAATTTAGCAGGCGTTATGGGGATGGTTTTGGCGGTTCCTTCGTATACCTTATTTAGAATTATTGCTAAGGAATTCTTCGGGGGATTTCGGGTAATACAAAAACTTACCGAACATTTATAAGCTATAGAATTGATTGAATGATCATTGCCCTGTTCCGTATCCTAACCTTAAAAAAATGCCGGAATTATATTCTCGTTCATTTTTCTTATTTTCTCAGTCTTGCTTTTAAAAAACCGTTTTTATATGGCCAGCCTTATGCCATTTCTATCGAACCTTCTTCCATTTGTACTCTAGGTTGTCCTGAGTGCAATACGGGTATAGGGATAACCCAAAGAAACCACAAACTGATGAGCCTTGAGTTATATCGTTCCATTATCGATCAAATTTCGCCTTACCTTTTCCATCTGCAGTTAAATTTTCAAGGGGAGGCTTTTCTACATCCTGAAATTATCGAATTTATTAGCTACGCAAGAAAGAAAAAAGTCTTGGTCAGCATTTCTACACATGCACAAAACATCAACAAGGCTTTAGAAAATCAAATATTAGACGCAGGCTTGAACCAATTAATTATTTCGGTTGATGGAATTACCGAAGAAACATACCGCATTTACAGGAAAAATGCTTCACTGGCAAAAACCTTAACAGTCGTTGAATCCATCTCTAAATTAAAGAAATCATTGCATAAACGCTTCCCGATATTAATCATGCAATTTATAGTATTTCGGCATAATGAAAATCAACTCGCTGATTTGAAACCCTTTGCAGCTCATCATGGCTTTGATAAGCTCCACATTAAAACTGCTCAATTTATTGATTATGGCCTTGGGAATCCAAACATGCCAAAAAATGAAAACTACAACAGGTATCAATGGAAAGAGGATAGATATGTTATCAAATCTTCGCTTCCAAATGCATGTTTCAGTATTTGGAGCAAATGTGTGCTTACCACCGATGGGGAAATTTCACCCTGCTGTTTTGATAAAAATGCAAATTTCTCTTATGGCAATATTGCGAATGAAAGCTTGACTAAAACCTGGAAAAATAAAAAGGCCTATCTGTTTCGGAAAAACATACTGCATAACAGAAAATCAAATGAAATGTGTTGCAACTGTACCCAAGGTTTAAAATTATAAAAGAAAGGAAAAATGAGGTCATTTGCTAAAATGCATATCGAATTTCTTTTTCTTCATAAAGAAATCAAAATAAAATTGTAATTTCATTCCATCAAAACCTAAATGTATGAATAGAAACTTATTACTAATCAGTAATTCAACTAATTACGGAGAACCCTATTTAAGCTGGCCTAAAAAAATCATTTCCGATTTTATTTTTCAACATCAATTAAAAAAACTCATTTTTATTCCTTTTGCAGGAGTGAGTGTTAGCTATGACGATTACTTTGATAAAGTTCGGAATGTATTTATAGAATTTGGCGTAGAACTCATATCCGTTCATTCAGAAAGTGAACCCTTTCAGGCAATTCAAGATAGTGATGCCATTGTAGTGGGTGGAGGAAATACCTTTCATTTAGTGCACATGCTACATAAAACGGGTTTGATGAAGATTATTAAAGAAAAGGCCATGCATGGGACTCCATTTATGGGTTGGAGCGCCGGGGCGAATATTGCCTGCCCAAGCTTAAAAACCACGAATGATATGCCCATTATCGAGCCTGAATCATTCGACTGTTTAGGCTTGGTTCCATTTCAAATCAACCCCCATTTTATCGATGTCAATCCCGCTGGTCATGGAGGTGAAACCCGCCAACAAAGGATAGAGGAATTTTTATGTGCCAATCAGAACATCAAGGTCGTTGGTCTAAGAGAAGCCACAGCGCTTTTAATCAAAGACAGCAACTGTAAACTGTTGGGATCTAAAGATTTAGTATTGTTTGAACACCAAAAGGAAGTAAGTTCATTCACTTCCAACGATAATTTGGACTTTTTGCTCGGGTAAACCTATTTTACTTTTTCCGGAATTTCCTTTGCCAATTGTTTAATTTCAGGCATACAGAAATCGGCAACGCTTCTCACCGGTTTGTAAAGAAAAGACTTTTGTCTTTCTTGTGGCGTAATCAAACTTTGCTTGGAGTCTGCAATATCCAATAGCATTAAAACCACTCCGGTAAATAAAGCGGCTTTTAAAACTCCAAAAACGAAACCGCCTATTTTTGTAAAAACCCCGAGTGCCAGTGAGGATGCAATTTTATCCAATACTTTTGAAAGTAGTTTTATGAGAAAGTAAACCACCACAAAAGTGAGAATAATGGCCAATATCGGCACCATTTTTCCGGAAAACCCGGTTAATTCCAATTTGCTTACCACATATCCCGAAAATTTAAACGCTAAAAAAGCTGCGGCAATAAAAGCAATAAAGGAAGCCAACTCCACAATAAGTCCGTTGATAAAACCCTTTACTCCAAACCACAATAAAGGGATTAATAGAATGATGTCAATAACTTCCATGTATTATGTTTTTCTTAAACCCCTTGTTAATTCTGTGGCATACACAAAATCGTCCAGTTCTTTATTTCCGGAGTTGAGGATGTTTTTCTTATCTCCTTCCCACCATAATTTACCTTTATAAATATAGGAAATTTTATCTCCAATTTCCATTACTGAATTCATATCATGGGTATTTATTATGGTAGTTATATCATACTCTTTGGTAATTTCACTAATTAAATTATCAATTACGTTAGAAGTAACAGGATCTAGCCCTGAATTAGGTTCATCGCAGAATAAGTATCGAGGATTCACCGAAATGGCTCTGGCAATGGCGACTCTTTTTTTCATACCCCCACTAATTTCTGAAGGGAAAAGAGCATCTGTATTTTCAAGGTTTACCCTTTTTAAACAAAATTTGGCCCTGTCGCGGATTTCGTCTTTGGTTTTATCGGTAAACATTGTTAACGGAAACATCACATTTTCAATAACATTCATAGAATCAAACAAGGCTCCCCCTTGAAATAACATCCCTATTTCTTGCCGTATTTCTTTCCTTTGTTCGAAGTTCATGTTCGAAAAATTTCGACCATTAAAATTAATCTGACCTTTATCAACTTCAAACAAACCTACAATACACTTCATCAAAACCGTTTTCCCCGATCCACTTTGACCGATAATTAAATTGGTTTTTCCTTGTTCGAATTTAATACTAACATCATCCAAGATTAGCTGCTGGTTAAACGACTTGAATATGTTTACTGCTTCTATCATGCCAACAATAATTGAGTAAGAATTAAATTAAAAATGATAATCAGTATACTACTACTCACTACGGCCTTTGTGCTTGCCTTTCCAACTTCCAGCGCTCCGCCACTGATATTAAATCCATTATAACTGGAAACAGAGGAAATTATGAAAGCAAAAAAGATGGTTTTAATTAAAGCATAGAAAACATCGAAGGGGTGAAACGTAATTTGAAGCCCATCGATAAAATTGGGAGAGGAAACCAAACCTGTTAAAATAGCCGCTAACCAGCCACCAAATATGCTTAAAAAAATACTCATCATAATTAAAAAGGGGTTGATGATGATGGCTGCAACAATTTTTGGAAGAATTAGAAAATTTGCCGGATTTATACCCATAATCTCCAAAGCATCAATTTGTTCGGTAATTCGCATCGAGCCAATTTCGGAGGCAATACTGGAACCCACTTTCCCTGCCAAAATTAGACTGATGATGGTGGGACAAAATTCAAGTATCATTGACTGACGAACGGTAAAACCCACAGTCCACAAAGGAATTAAGGGACTGTCAATATTGAAAGCTGTTTGAATAGTAGCCACTGCACCAATAAAAACGGAAATAAATGCAACAATCCATAGCGAATCTATACCGATTTTATCCATTTCTTGTATTAATTTCGTAAAAAAGACTTTACTTTTCTGAGGTTTGGTAAATACCTTTCTCATGAGTAAAAAATATTCTCCGAAATTGCTAAAAAAGCGTAAAACTAACATTGGGTTGGATTTCTTTTGCAAAAGTAAGGATAATTGGTATAGATTAACCCAATCAAAAATTAGAGGGACAATTTTGTTGCGACTTTTCTAAACAAACGAAAATTAGTATTTTTGCATAATGTATTCCATTTTCAAACGTTATCATGGCATGAAATTAAAACTGAAAATTGCTGTTTGGATATCCTTACTATGCATTGTCTGTTTTTCCTCTTGTCACACTTCTCGTTACGGGGCTAAAACCAAACACAAATGCAAGGAATGTCCAAGATTTAGTCAAACCCTCAGCACTTATCCAAACCATTCAACCCTTGAGCATATTGACATCTAATCTTTTTTTCGAGAATCTTCCTTCTGCCTCAGTGGCGTATGTAAAATCTTTAATTTCCGAAAAAAACTTACAAATAAAATTGGTTTACAATAGGACCTCCAAATTAGGAGATTATCGTCCACCACAATTGAAAACCTATCATCGTATTTCGGTAAATACCGATTTAAATTCTCATCTTCAATTAATGATTTTCATACATGAATTTGCTCACCTTATCGTTTGGGAAAAACACCATAAAAAAGTGGCTCCTCACGGAAAAGAGTGGAAAATTACTTTTAAAGAGCTGATGCTGCCCTTGTTAAACGACCAAGTATTTCCAATAGACCTACTTCCATTACTAGCAAAATACTTTCTGAACCCAAAAGCATCGGTAATGGCAGCACCCATATTGTTTCATGCCCTAAAAAACCATTCCCTACCCAACCAAACCGCTGTGTTACTTAAAGACTTGCCAGATGAAAGCTGGTTTAGTCTTTCGAATAATAAAATCTATCAAAGGTTAGGAATGAAAAAGAGCAAAGTTTTATGCAAACAAAAGATGAATGGCAGGCTGTATCTCGTACATCCTTATTGCGAGGTAATTCCAACTTAAAAGCAGCATGTTTTTTAATTATTTTTCTAAAAATCATGAATCATCTGAACTCTAATGTAAAATTCTTATTTTTATCGAAAATTTTTCAAAATGAATAAAAACAATTTTTGTATTATTATGGCTGGAGGAGTTGGAACTCGCTTTTGGCCAATGAGTCGTTCTGGATGCCCCAAGCAATTTATTGATATATTAGGGAATGGTGAGTCTCTATTGCAAAGAACGGTAAAGCGTTTTAGTGCAATTTGCCCTCCGGAAAACATTTATATTGTCACCAACGAAATTTATTACGCATTAATAAAAGAGCAAATTCAAGGGATACAAGACCATCAAATATTATTGGAACCGGCCCGAAGGAATACGGCTCCTTGCATTGCTTATGCAGCTTATAAAATTAAAGACATCAATCCAAACGCCAACATTGTCGTGGCGCCTTCCGACCATGTAATTCTTAAAGAAGAGAATTTCATTGAGGTAATAGAAACGGGGCTTAGAGCTACCGAAAAGAACAAATGGCTGTTAACATTAGGGATAACCCCCAGCCGACCCGATACCGGATATGGGTATATTCAATTTGATGACACCTCTTCTTTTGAATCCGGAATCAATAAAGTAAAAACTTTTACCGAAAAACCGGAACTGGAAATGGCTCTTCAGTTTTTACAAAGCGGTGATTTTCTTTGGAATGCAGGGATCTTTA
>CAZJBB010000002.1:0-68814 GCA_964543995.1 uncultured Bacteroidales bacterium | reverse complement strand
TATTTTTTTTTTTTTTATACTGCGCCGCCGACCCCCAAGACCTCCACGGCTCTGCACACTCTTTCCCTACACGACGCTCTTCCGATCTCTGCATCTTCCTGAATTTCCTTGCCCCCCACTTGCCTACAACGGTAATTCATTTTTTCGCAGTATTTTTTAACAGCATCATAATCATCCCCTATTTTAATTTCACCAAATCCCATAGGAAAAATCAATTTTTCTGAGGGTGAAAGGGTTTTACCGGTATTCATTTGGCATTTTGCCAATAATAAAACCAGTGTTATTGATATTACGAAAATGGAAATTAAAGAAAAGTATTTCTTATTGGGGTTCAAAGCAAAGGGAAGTTTTTGTTAGGATTAATTCGAAATCATTCCCAACTCTTTTCCCACTTTGGTAAAGGCAGCAATGGCTTTGTCGAGATGTTCCCTTTGGTGTCCGGCAGAAATTTGAACCCGTATGCGATCTTTACCTTTGGGAACCACAGGGAAGGAAAAAGCGATTACATAAATGCCTTCCTCCAACATTCGGTTGGCAAAATCCACCGCCAATTTAGAGCAATCGGGGTATTTCCCAAACATGATGGCCACAATGGGATGTTCGCCGGGGATGATATCGAAGCCGGCTTCTGTCATTTTAGCACGGAAATAGGTGGTGTTTGCCTCCAATGTATCACGCAAATCGGTAGAAGCAGTAAGTATATCCATTACTTTAATGGTAGCACCAACCACTGCAGGAGCTACGGTATTGGAAAATAAATACGGACGGGCTTTGTTACGGAGCCAACTGATGACTTCTTTGCTGCCCGAAATACATCCACCCGATGCACCGCCCAAGGCTTTTCCAAAGGTGGTGGTAATAATATCCACACGACCCATAACGCCTCTGTATTCATGAGTTCCACGACCGGTTTTTCCTAAAAATCCCGTGGAATGGCTGTCATCCACCATAACTAAGGCATCATATTTATCAGCAAGGTCACAAATTTCATTTAGCTTGGCAATATCTCCATCCATGCTGAAAGAACCATCTGTGGCTATAACACGAAAACGTTTCCCTTTTGATTCTTTTAAGCAACGTTCCAGGCCTTTAATCGGTTTTTGAGTGGCAGGGTCGATTTCCTCAACATCACGCATGTCTCCATGGTTATAAATCCATCGATCAGCTTTTGAGAGCCGAATCCCGTCGATAATTGAAGCATGATTTAAGGCATCAGTAATAATGGCATCTTCTTCTGTAAATAATGGTTCAAACACAGCACCATTGGCATCAAAGCAGGAAGAAAACAAAATGGTATCTTCCATGCCTAAAAATTCCGAAACTTTACGCTCCAATTCTTTATGAATATCTTGTGTGCCACAAATAAAACGTACAGAGGATAGACCATATCCACGATTGTCGATTTCGTCATGAGAAGCTTTTATTAAATCGGGATGCGAAGAAAGTCCCAGGTAGTTGTTTGCACAGAAATTCAAACACTTTTTGCCTTTAACTATAATTTCGGCACCTTGAGGGCTTTCGATGATGCGTTCGTTTTTGAACAACTTTTGATCTTGCAGTTTTTGGAGCTCAGCTCCAAGGTATTCGTTGATTCTATTTTGCATGGTAATGAGATATTAAATTAATCCTTGTTTATGTTTTTCACCAATCACTTTGAGCATATCCTGGGTCATCATATCTAAGTCGAAACTTGGATTCCAACCCCACTCTTCGCGCGCAGCACTATCATCCACCGAATTGGGCCAAGAATCAGCTATGGCTTGTCGAAAATCGGGCTTATATTCCACTGTAAAACCGGGAATATACTTTTTAATACTGTCGGCTAAGTCTTTTACAGAAAAACTCATTGCACCTACATTAAAATCAGCATGATGTTTCAACTTTGAAAAATCTGCCTGCATTAAATCAATGGTAGCTTTCAGACAATCAGGCATATACATCATGGGGAGGCGGGTATCTTCTTTTACGAAACAAGTGTATTTCCCGTATTTAATGGCATCATAATAAATGGCAACGGCATAATCGGTAGTTCCTCCTCCAGGGAGGGTATCATTGCTGATAATTCCCGGATAACGCAGGCCTCTTACATCCAATCCATATTTATTCACATAGTAGTCGCCTAACAATTCCCCTGCAACCTTTGTAATCCCGTACATCGTGGTGGGCTTAAGAATGGTTTCCTGAGGGGTGTTATCTATGGGAGTACCTGGACCAAAAGCGGCAATGGAACTTGGAATCATGACTTGTTTCAGTTTCAATTCGCGGGCGACTTCCAATACATTGAGCATCCCATTGATGTTTACATCCCACGCCAGCATGGGTTTTTGTTCTCCGGTGGCAGACAAAATAGCGGCCAGGTGAACAACAGCATCTACGCGATGTTTTTGTATTAAAAACCGAATGGATTCCTTATTGAGTACATCCAAAATCTCAAAAGGACCGGAAGCTTCAACTTTTTCGCTGCAAGGTTTTTTGATGTCGGTAGCAATGACGTTTTTGTCGCCATAAATCGCTCTCAGAGCAAGGGTAAGCTCCGATCCAATTTGGCCACCGGAACCCGTGAGTAAAATTTTTGAAAATGTCATAAATGCAGGAGTTTTATTAAAGAGATTAACTTGCTTATCGCGAACAAAATTAAAAAAATATCTGTTTGCACCCTAACAATTCCATGTCTAATAAAACTATACATGCAATTGAAATACCATTTGCACTTTTTTATGTAATTTCGCCTTTTAATTGCATTTCTAAAAGATGAACACCCAACTGTTTTTATATAATACGCTAAGCCGAAAAAAAGAGTTATTTATTCCCATAAACCCACCCTTTATTGGAATTTATGTTTGTGGACCTACGGTATATGGTGACCCTCACTTAGGGCATGCCCGGCCGGCGATTACCTTCGATCTCATGTTCAGATATTTTAAGCATTTGGAATATAAAGTTCGATATGTTCGCAACATTACCGATGTTGGTCACTTGGAAAACGACGCCGATGAAGGAGAAGATAAAATCGGTAAAAAAGCAAGGTTAGAACAATTGGAACCCATGGAAATTGTTCAGTACTATACTGATAGATATCACCGGTTTATGGATCAACTGAATGTGTTGAGGCCGAGTATTGAGCCACGCGCTTCGGGTCATATTATTGAGCAAATAGCCATGATACAAAAAATTATAGATCACGGCTTTGCTTATGTTTCCAATGGTTCGGTGTATTTTGATGTGGTTAAATACAATGAGCAGTATGCTTATGGAAAATTATCGGGTAGGGTACTCGACGAAATGCTGAATGCAACTCGAGACTTAGATGGCCAAAATGAGAAACAGAATGCTTATGATTTTGCTTTATGGAAAAAAGCCCAGCCGGAACACATCATGCGCTGGCCTTCTCCTTGGAGCGATGGTTTCCCCGGATGGCACCTCGAGTGTTCGGCCATGAGTGCGAAATACTTAGGTGAGGAATTTGATATTCACGGAGGCGGAATGGATTTGATGTTTCCACACCATGAGTGCGAAATTGCTCAATCTACGGCGGCCAATGGTAAAGAGTCGGTAAGATATTGGCTTCACAACAATATGATTACCATCAATGGTCAAAAAATGGGAAAATCCCTAGGTAACTTTATCACCCTTGAAGAATTTTTCACCGGAAATCATGCTTTATTGGAAAAAGCGTATGCTCCCATGACCATACGATTTTTCATCCTACAAGCGCACTACCGAGGCACCCTCGATTTTTCAAACGAAGCCTTATTAGCCGCAGAAAAAGGCTTGAAACGCTTGAGCCAAGCCTATGAAACCCTTCAAAAAATTCAACCTTCAGAAATAGCGAATCATAGTATTGAAGAAATAAAAGAAAATTGCTACAAATCCTTAAACGACGATTTTAGCAGCCCAATGGTGATTGCTCAATTATTTGAATGTGTCAGAATCATCAATTCGGCAAAAGATGGAAAAGAAAATTTAAACGCCAATAATATCAT
Organism: uncultured Bacteroidales bacterium; assembly: GCA_964543995.1. Lineage (GTDB taxonomy): Bacteria > Bacteroidota > Bacteroidia > Bacteroidales > CAIXTV01 > CAIXTV01. The sequence goes on along the minus strand of CAZJBB010000002.1, from coordinate 64,831 downwards.
TCAAATAAAAGAAATTTTCCATGTTTTTTGTTTCGAAATCTTGGGCTTGTCCTTTGAATCGGAAAATACACAAAATGAACTGGTTGATCCTTTGATGCAATTGGTTCTTTCGCTAAGAATGGATGCCCGTGCCAATAAAGACTTCGCAACTTCCGATAAAATTCGCAACGAATTAGATAAAATAAACATAAAACTTAAGGATACCAAAGAAGGTACCGAGTGGAGTATGAACGAATAAAAAATTGAAACATGAAAAGAATATATGTAATTGCAATTAGCATAATAAGCTTATCCATTGCATTAAGCTCTTGTCAAAACGATAAGAAAAAAGGCGCTAATGTAGTAAAGGACACCATTTCTGTTTTTGTCCCAAACTTCAACCCTGATTCTGCCTTTTTGTATGTTAAAAGTCAGGTAGATTTTGGCCCTCGAGTGCCTAATTCAAAATCACAAACCCTTTGTGCCAAATATTTATCAGAAACACTTAAAAAGTATACCTCAGCGGTTTATGTTCAGGAATTTAAAACTACAGCTTACGATGGAAACAAACTGGAAGCCAAAAACATAATCGCTTCATTCCAACCGGACAAGAAATTCCGAATTTTGCTGTGTTCACACTGGGATTCCCGTCCGTTTGCCGATCAAGACCCCGATCCTAAAAACCATAAAACCCCTATTGATGGGGCGAATGATGGAGCAAGTGGCGTGGGAATTCTTGTAGAAATTGCCAGGTTATTAAAGGAACATGCTCCCCCTGTTGGGGTTGATATCGTACTCTTCGACGTGGAAGATTATGGCGAACCCAGCACCGTTGAAACACGAAAAGAAGATACTTGGTGTTTGGGTTCTCAATATTGGGCTAAAAATCCACATGTAAAAGATTACAAAGCCAACTTTGGAATTCTGCTCGATATGGTAGGTGCCGAAAATGCAGTTTTCACTCAGGATGGCATATCAAGACATTATGCTCAAGACATCTTAAATAAAGTATGGCGAGCCGGTGAAAGAGCCGGATATGGTAGCTATTTCGATACCCAACAAACGCCTTCTTTGACAGACGACCATTATTACATCAATGAAATTATCAAGATTCCGACCATCGATATTATTCATCACGACGCTTCCACTCAAAGTGGATTCTATAAGACTTGGCATACCCTGAATGATAACATCTCCACAATCAATAAAGGCACTTTAAAAGCAGTAGGTCAAACATTATTGACAGTTATTTTTGAAGAAAATTCCGGTAAATAATTTTATTATTCACCCTATTCTGAACAAATTGCCATAAAATGGGAAAGAAAACCCATGTAAATATACCTATTTTTATTCCTGAAGTCGCCTGTCCTAATCGCTGTGTGTATTGCAATCAGTTTAAAATTACGGATACTTTGCATGCTCCTCGGCCAAATGAAATCAAGACAATCATTGAATCTTATCTTTCCACCATTAAGGTAAATGAAACCCGCGTTGAAGTGGCTTTTTTTGGTGGAAACTTCACGGGTTTACCCTTGCAGGAGCAAATTACATTCCTTGAATCGGTAGAACCTTTTTTTGACAAAGGCATTCAAGGCATCCGACTTTCCACTCGTCCGGATTATTTGAATAAAGAGAAAGTAGCTTTGTTGAAAAAACATAAAGTAGTTGAAGTTGAATTGGGAATACAATCAACCAATCCTTTGGTATTACAAAACTGCCAAAGAGGATATGGTTTAAAGGAAATTGAGTCAGCCGTGAAATTATTATCTGCCGCCGAAATTCCCTTTGGTATGCAAATGATGATTGGACTTCCGGGGGGAATCCCTGAAAATGAAATGAAGACCGCTGAAGATATTTGTCAATGGGGTGCGGTAAGTACAAGAATTTATCCTTTAATCCCTATCGAAGACACCCCTCTTTTCGATTTAATTCGAAATCACAGTTATATTCCTTTGTCTTTACATCAGGCCGTTGAAAGAACTAAGCCTATAATGCTATTGTTTGAAATTCAAGGAATTAAGATTTTGCGAATCGGATTGCATCTTTCTGAAAATTTATCGGTTTTGCAAGAACCCTATCATCCTGCATTTGGGCAGCTGGTTAAAACTTCTGTTTGGGAAGATATTTTTAAGAATTTGCTTGAAAATCAACATTACCAAAACGAAATTCATATTGAAGTTTCTCCCAATGAAAAAGTCTATGCAATTGGTTATCAATCTTCTAATTTAAAACGATTACAAAGCCGTTTTAAAAAAGCATGCATTAACAGTAATCCTAAAATTGAAGGAAGAAACTACCATGTGGATTATCGTTAATAAAATGGCTTCGGCGCGAGTCAAGAAAAAACTGTCTGAGTTTGGAGAACTTATTGAATTTTCATCGGTGGGGATAACTTACCTGGCTATCAGTGGTCACCCTGATGTTTTTATGGCACAGTTACCTGACCAAAGCTTTGTTGTTGCACCAAATCTGCCGGTTCATATCTTGTATCAATTTCAACTTCACAAAATTGAATTTCAATTTGGTAAAGCAAAGGTAGGTTTAGCCTATCCCAAAACGGCATATTACAATGCTAAAATCACTTCTAATCACCTGATTCATAATTTAAAACATACGGATATCCATTTACTGCAAGCCTGCCGAAAATTGACAAACTTGCATGTTGAGCAAGGGTATGCTGCATGTAATATAATTGCTTTCCCAAATAACATCTTTCTAACGGCAGATAAAGGAATCTATGACTCATTGAAAGTTTCAGAGAATGGTGTTCATTTAATTAACGACCAAGACGTGGTTCTAAAAGGTTTTACGCATGGATTTTGGGGTGGAGCCTGTGGATTGCACAATAACCGATTATTTATTTGTGGCTCGCTTCGTCACCATGTTTCAGGAAGCTTAATAAGAAATTTAGCGGAACAAGCTTCCATTGAAATTATTGAGCTATACGATGGAATGGTAGAAGATGTAGGAGGTATTTTATTTTATGATTCATGAAAATCTCCTAAAAACTCCAAATCAAAGGTTCTTGTTTTCGCAAAGTTCGGTGAGTACTCCTTTTGTGGATTTAGGATGCAGAAACGATATATCGAGTCCTTCAGCTCCTTTACGGGGGGTTTTATCAATAAGTTGTATCCCTTTAGATTCAACCTCAGCAATGGCTGATTCGATATTTTTCACGCAAAATGCCAAGTGGTGAATTCCTTCTCCTTTTTTCTCAATAAACTTTCCAATGGGACCTTCAGGGTCAGTCGATTCCAATAACTCAATTTTCGTTTGACCCACCATAAAAAAGGCGGTTTTCACTTTTTGGTCTTTAACTTCCTCCACGGCATAGCAGGTGAATCCTAGTACTTTTTCGTAATATTGAATGCTTTCTTCGAGATTATTTACAGCAATTCCTATATGTTCTATATGAGAGATGTTCATTGTTTTTTTTTTCAAAATTAGAGAAAATATGTTTTAAAAAAATAAAATGAACCTAGCCTAAGAGGTTTTCTTAATTTTGCATGGCTTACCATCAATACCATCATGGCGGAAAATAAAAAAATAAAGACCTATCTGTTGTGGCTTATTATTGTATCCACACTTATCAGAGCTTTTTTGGCTGCTACACTCGAGTTAGGCAACGATGAGGTGTATTATTGGACCTATGCCCTTTTCCCTGATTTTAGTCATTTCGACCACCCACCCATGGTAGGTTGGGTAATACAACTGTTTTCATTAAATCTATATTTTGATTCTGAGCTTTTTATTCGAATGGCCTCCATTATGCTTGGAAGTATCAACATTCTACTGGTTTATAAAATTGGCAACGAGATTAAAAATCCTTTAACGGGTTTATATGCATCCGGATTGTTTGTTGCCTCACTTTATGGAAGCATCATCACCGGCGTATTTATTTTACCGGATACACCCATGATTTTCTTCTGGTTGATTTGTTTGTTGTTGATGATAAAGTTCATCAAATTAAATCTGAACTCAGGGTTGAAAAACACCTATTTTATTTGGATTGGGGCCGTCATCGGACTGGCCATGCTTTCAAAGTATAATGCCGTATTTCTTTGGCTGGCTGTGGTTGTTTTTCTATTTATGTATAATCGAAAAATGCTTTTGAAAATGCCTTTGTGGATAGGGATATTATTATCCATTATGGTATTTACACCGGTAATTTATTGGAATTTGAAATTCGATTTCATTAGTTTTACTTACCAAACCGAAAGGGTGGGATTTTTCAGCCGAGGATTAACGTTTAACTATTTCGGCACGGAGCTCTTGGGTGAAATTATCTATATGAATCCCTTTGTGTTTTTCTTAATTTTAATATCCCTTTATAAACTTATCAGAAATCGACATTTTATTCCTAGGCAGCTATCCGTTTTTCTTTTACTAAGTGGGCTTCCCATGGTTGGATTAATGCTTTTTTTCTCGCTATTTCGGAGTACACTTCCTCATTGGGCTTGTCCCGGATATGTAAGTTTATTGTTTTTTCCGGCAGCTTATTTGGCTGAAAAAAAAGAAATTCAGAAGTTGAAATTGATATTTCCAAATACAATAATGCTTGGATTGATTTTTACACTCTTGGTAAGTGTTCTTGGTTATTTCGAAATTAAAACGGGAATCTTTCAAACGAAAAAAATAACCGGAAACGATTTAACACTGGATCTTTTTGGGTGGAAACAAGCAGGAGAAAAATTCGAGGCCATACATACCCGTTTAATCGACCAAAAACGCATTCTACCAGATGCTCCCTTGCTTTCGTGGCGATGGTTTCCGGGTGCGAATCAAGAGTACTATGTGGGTCGTAAAATCCACAAAAACATGATTCTGGTGGGATCTTTAGATCAAATTCATAAGTACGCTTGGACCAATATAACCAAAGGAGGCCTATCCATTGGACAAGATGCATTTTTTTTATGTTCAGAACACGATTTTCACAAACCTGACGTTTTAAATGGAGTAATTTTCGATTCGGTGATTCCGGTGGATACCATTTTAATTGAACGAAATCATCAAATTGCAGATAAAGTACATGTTTTTTTATTGAAAAACTTAAAAAGTTATAAAAAGGAATTTGTTATGCCGGAATTAATTCAAAGTAACAGGAAAGGAAATTGAAATATTTTATACATTTACGAACTCAAATCTTTATGTTTATTTAATAAAATTCATTATAAAATTGACCACAAACCTTATTTAATTTATGGAAGAAATTATTGTACCCATTGACTTTTCTGAATGTTCTATCAATTCTTTGGAACATGCCATTGATTTAGCAATTAAAACCAAACATAATATTGAACTCCTGTGGGTAAAAAGCAATAACAGTCGTAGTGAGTTGATTAAAGACAAAGGCGAAAAAATAGAAAATATTGTAATTCAACGATTTGAAGAATTGCTAAAAAAATATCAGCCTAAATTAATTGGTCAGCAGATGAGCTACCTAATTAGAGAAGGAAAGGTATTTAAAGAGGTTGATGCGGAAGCTAAGGAGAAAAACGCATTCATGATTGTAACCGGAACTCATGGTGCTTCGGGGTTTGAAGAGATTTTTATCGGAAGTAATGCCAATAGAATCATTGCCGGATCTCATTGTCCGGTACTTACCATTCGTGGTGGGATTAATGTAAGAAAGCCTCTAAAAGGAATTGTTCTTCCAATTGACAATTCTGACTTAACACGCCAAAAGGTGCCTTTTACTATTGAAATTGCAAAGCACTTTCATGCTGAAATTTTTATTTTAGGAATCATAAGCTCTAAAATTAAAGCTGTTGCAAAAAAAACCGAAGCTTATGTTTCGCAGGTTGAAAAAGCTTTATTGGCAAAAAACATAAAACATCAGGTTGAAATCATTAATTCTGATAACATTTCGGAAGATATCATACAGTATACAAAGAAAGTAGATGCAAATATGATTTCTATTATGACTGAGCAGGAAAAAAATGTTTACAGTTTTATTTTAGGAAACAGTGCTCAACAATTGGTAAATCACTCACCCTATCCTGTCTTGAGTATTCATTCTAAAGACGTAATGATTACCTACTCAAAATAGCGCCCTTTATTTCATTAGCACTAAATCCAATGTTGAATTCCCTTTGTAAAGTTCTTATTGCTTTTATTTTATTTTCCGTACATTCCTCCAAAGCTCAAGACACCATTCGTTTCATAAATGGGAAAGAGATTATTGGTAAGGTGCTGAATTGTAATTCGGATAATATTTCCATTGAGATTCAAAAAAGGGGAAAAACAAAGCTAAAAAAAATATCCTATGAAGGTGTTTTTTCAGTCTCCGGAACCAATTGTGTGGAGAAAATTTTTTACAAACAAGACTCATTAACCTATTTTAGTCTCACACCTGAACAAATGAAATATTTTATTCAAGGGGAACAATTTGCAATTAAAAACTATTATTCGAAACCGGTTACTTTTGGCGGAATACTTTCTGGTGTCGCTGGAAGTGCCTTGGGATTTTTTTCGCTTCCCATTCCGGCCGTATATGCTTTTTTTGTAACTATCAAATCCCCAACACTTGACAGGTATAAGGATTTGCCGGAGAATTTAAAAAACAACCATTATTTCATCCTTGGGTTTAAGAAAAAATCGAATCTTAGGAAAATTAATAATGCATTGATAAGCGGGTATTCCACTGCTGTATTTACAATCATCGTCCTTTCTGCTTTATCATTATAATCCGTTTGGTCTTACAAAATTTGAAGGCACCAACAATCTTGGAGTATCCCAAGTGTGTTGCAGACTTTTAATAGGAATGAGTCGGTTGTTTTGATCGATTGAGGCACCATTACTGTTTTTCTTAACCACTTTCATTTCTCCATTTATAATATATCTGCAAATGATTTTATGGAGAGAGTCCATGGGTATATCTGGGAACCTTAATCCAATTTTAATCCCTATTTCATTGTTCCATAAGTCCATATCAGAAGCGGCTTTATCAGGAAGGGAGCGCTCATCTTTTTGTCGTCGCTTAAAATCAATGTTATTTGATTTCTCAAGTGCAATGCCCAAGGTTTTGCAATCTTCTGGAGACATATATCGGGTGAGCATCGCCATCCAAAAACCATGTCGAAAAGCATCCAATTGTCCACCGTCCGTATCGCCGTCTAAAAAATAAACTTTCGCTAAGCTGTCAGTCGTTTTTCGGGCTTCAAGGCTAATATAATAGATTATTTTTGCTTTTTGTAGATGTTTCAAAGCCCATAATTTCTCAGGAAATTTCAGTTGCAAAAACTGCGACACTAATGGAAGCTGAGCCTTGGCTGAAAAAGTGAAGAGGAATATAATCCAAGTAATAGAAAATTTCTTCATTTAGACGAAGCACAATAACACGGAAAATTTGTTACCTTTGCTTAAGCAAAAATAAGAGTAATTATGGTGTTCATCACTCGAAAAGAGCATTTTAATGCAGCTCACCGCATTTTTAGAGAAGATTTTACAGACGCCCAAAACCTTGAAGTATTTGGTAAGTGCTCTAATCCGAACTGGCATGGCCATAATTACGAACTACTGGTTACCATTAAAGGCGAAGTGGAGCCTCATACCGGTTTTGTGATGAATTTAAAAAAATTGAGCGAAATTATCAACCTTTATGTCATTGAGAAAATAGATCACAAAAACATTAATTTAGAGGTTAATTTTATGAAAGGGAAACTCGCTTCAACTGAAAATTTAGCTGTGGCTATTTTTCATGAACTTCAACCTCAAATCGACAACGAAATGGTTTGCTTGCATTCAGTGAAATTGTGTGAAACCGAAAATAATTACGTTGAGTACTTTGGTACTTAAGATTTCTTTTTCTTTGATTTTCTAAAATAAAACTAAATAATAACGACGATGAATAACTCCGTGAACGATATGGGTAAGCAAAATATGATGGATGGATACGAAAGGGTAGAACAATACAATTACGAGCTCATTGATAAGCTAAAACCCCATTATACCGAAATATTAAAAATTATTGGCGAAAACCCGGAAAGAGATGGGTTAATTGATACCCCAACTCGCGTTGCAAAAGCCATTCAGTTTTTAACTCACGGGTACGACCTCGTCCCTGAAGATATTTTACGATCGGCTATGTTTAAAGAAGATTACCGACAAATGGTCTTGGTTAAGGATATAGAAATTTATTCAATGTGTGAGCACCACATGATACCATTCTTTGGGAAAGCGCATGTAGCTTATATACCCAATGGATATATTGTTGGATTGAGCAAAATCCCGCGCATTGTGGATGCATTTGCTCGCAGATTACAGGTGCAAGAACGTTTAACCATGCAAATCAAAGAATGTATTCAAAACACTTTAAACCCCTTGGGCGTTGCTGTGGTCATTGAGGCTCAACACTTATGCATGGCTATGCGAGGAATTCAAAAGCAAAATTCTGTAACCACCACTTCTGACTTCACCGGTGCCTTTTTAATCGACAAAACACGCCAAGAATTTATGCACCTTATCAGCGCCGATTTACACTGAAAGTGGCATAATTATTGATAAAACCACCCTTTGAAATTTTAAAACCGATATATATGAATGAGCACAATCAAAATCCTTTTCAAATAATTCAGCCAAAAGCTGAAAATATTACCGTGGCAAAAACTTTTGTTGCCAATGTGTTTTCATGGATGTTTTTAGCTTTAGCAGCTACTTCAGTTACAGCTTACTATTTTGCATCCAGCCCCTCATTACTATCACTACTTATTAGCGAAACAGGTTTGTCGCCTTTAGGATGGTTAGTAATGTTATCCCCTCTAGGTTTTGTGCTATTGATGTCATTGGGCTTTAATAAATTATCAGCCGGAGCATTGACTGTTTTATTTATAGTGTATTCTATCATCACAGGGATGAGCTTAAGCTTTATACTATTAATTTACACAGCTGCATCCGTAGGGACTACTTTTGCCATAACGGCAGGAATGTTTGGCATTATGGCAGTGGCAGGTTATACTACCAAGGTTGACCTTTCGAAATTTGGTTCAATTATGATTATGGGTTTAATTGGAATCGTCATTGCATCTTTGGTAAACATGTTCTTGCAAAGTTCACAAATGGACTATATTATTAGCTTTATCGGAGTATTGGTTTTCACAGGTTTAACTGCTTGGGATGTTCAAAAAATTAAACGAATTGGAGCCTCTGCCGAGTTGGGAAGCGAATCTACCCGAAAACTAACCATTATGGGTGCTCTCACACTTTACTTGGATTTTATCAACCTCTTTTTATTCTTACTCCGCTTCTTAGGGAATAGGAAATAAAAGAAATTCAAAAAGCCGTTAGCATATATCCTAACGGCTTTTTTATTAGCGCGGTTTTTTATTGCGACAAAAGCTTCTTTAATTCTAAGTGATCAAAAACTTTTCCCACAGGATAGAGATTGAGTTTTTGATCCCACCATGGAGAATGGGCATAAAACCAATTGAGAATTTCTTCCGGATTACTGGCAAAGCTTGAATCCATTTGCTTTTTCTTTTCAAACGCAATTTTTAACTCGGAATTTTGCTGAAGCATTTCTCTAGCCAGTTTTTCCATCACATAGGATTCAGCATACTCTTTTTGTTGAAAAATAGTATTGAAAAATCCCCATTTAATATAAGAATCGGGAGCATTTGGTTCAAAAAGATGCGCAGCAAGCAAGGCTGCAGGCTGATTCATATCGATAACAACCGAACCCGCAGGAAAAGTTTGAAAAGATTCCACTGTATCGTAAGTAAAACTATGCACTTTCTGCCTGCCCTCGTAGGGGCGAGCATCCCACTTCACATCTTTAAATTTCATAAGGCTTACTTTTATCTGAACCGATTTCTTTAAAATGTGCATAGGTACAGCATGAAGTTTTGTTTTATTAATTACTTCAATCCATTCTGGTGGAATAATGTATGCTTCGGGGAGTTTTGCTTTTTGATTGGCTATTTGTTGATTGAAGTATGGAATTTTAAATGTAGTCGGTATATTTGAATAGCTAAACCAGAGTCCACCCGAAAGATCACTTTTCTTACTATCATACTCAAAACCAAGAAAATCTATCATTACACTGTCTTTTCCTGGGAGGTAATCTAAGGCATACTCCTGTTTCCTAAATTCAGAGCTCATGACTATCGAATCTGCAGCTTTAATAGATGCAGTTAGCGATTCTATACGCTCATTTACGATGCTCAAGGTATTTTCAATCATTTTATACGTCGCGTTTACCCTGGTTTTATAATCTTTCAGCATGTGTGTTTCTATAAGTAAACAAGGGCGATTTTGGAGCGCTACATAACCATTGCATAACATGGGTGGAGAAATCCAGCTTTCCAGTCCACTTCTAGGGTCGTGCCATTCTCGGAAAGAGATATAGGGTATAAGAGGAAGATTTAACTGATTCATTCTTTTCTCCAATGTTGGCAAATATTGCTTATTAATCCAGTCCGTAACAGGAGCAGGAATATTTCCTTGATTTTCTAATCCATAAGTTAATGAATACTGATAATCAGCCCCATCGGTAACATGACAATCAATAACCATAACCGGTTTATACCTGTTAAATAGTTTTAGCCAACTTTGAGTTTCCGGGGCATCCGCCTTCATAAAATCTCGATTGAGGTTATAATTTTGAGCTGTGGTTCTCCATCCGGTAGAGTCCGGACCATTTTGGTTGATGCGATTAAACGGACCAAAGCGCTCGTGTCCATCTACATTAAAAATGGGAATAAATAATATGTTAAGCTTTTCAATAAGATGCTGTAGCGTTTTGTTTGTGATGATGTCTCTTATCAGCATCAATCCGGCTTCTTTTCCATCAGGTTCTCCTGCGTGTATGCATGCTTGAATGAGAACGTAAGGTTTATCCTTTTTTGTTTTATTAGGATTTGGGGTTTTTACAATAAGCAGTGGCAAACCTCTTCCCTGTGGGCTTTTTCCGAAAAAAGAAAATTGAGTACATTTCGAAGATTTGGAAAGTAATTTACAATAGCGAACCACTTCGTCATAGGAGGCTGTTTTCTTAAAACCTGATTTTTCATAATAGGTTTCAAAGCTTTGTGCCGAAATCTTAATCAAATTTAAAAAGCATAGGATTACAACAGCAAACGCTACTTTGTTTTTCACTACTTTTTAGTTTGATTTGCCACAGCATCCATTAGTTTTTTAATTTCCTCAGCATCTCCAAGGAAATAATCGGACATTAACTGCATATTATCATCGAATTCAAACACATAAGGCACTCCTGTTGGAAGGTTTAGGCTAATAATATCTTCGTTGCTGATGTTTTTGATATGCTTAATGATTCCTCTGAGGCTATTTCCATGAGCAGCTACTAAAATTTGCTGATGTTTCTTAAGTGCCGGAACCATTTCTTCTTCCCAATAAGGTACAATTCTGTTTACAGTATCTTTTAATGATTCTGTTGCCGGCCGAGCGCCAGCCTCCGTCAAATCTTTATACTTAATGTCGTTTTTAGGATTCGTAGAATCTTTTTCTTCCAAAGGGGGTGGTGCAAGGTCATAGCTCCTTCTCCAAAGTAAAACTTGCTGCTCTCCATGTTTTTCAACCATTTCGGTTTTATTAAGCCCTTGAAGAATACCATAATGCTTTTCGTTGAGACGCCAAGTTTTATAAACCGGTATCCAAACCAAGTCCATTTCATCTAAAATATTATTCAGCGTATGAATAGCCCTTTTTAAATAGGATGTATAGGCTACTTTAAAATGAAACCCTTCATTTTTAAGCAACTTACCGGCATCTTTGGCTTCCTGTTGCCCTTTTTCTGATAAATCCACATCAGTCCAACCTGTAAAGCGGTTTTCCTTGTTCCATTGGCTTTCGCCATGACGTATGAGTACGAGTTTGTTTGTTTTCATAAACCAGTGTTTTTTGAGTATTATTGATTATATGATTGTTTGTGAACCTTAAAATAAAACAAAAATTTCTACTAATTATGCTTTATGATCTTTTAGTACGAAGCGCTACTTTTTTATACTGCAATAAATAATAATACATCAAACCCATTCCTGTTAATATAAAAGGCAGACTCAACCACTGTCCCATATTCAGGGTCATTGATTTTTCGAAATCTACTTGGGTGTCTTTTATGAACTCAATGCAAAAACGAACAGTAAACAGTAAGATGAGAAATGCAGAGAATAAGACCCCGCTAATGGGTTTTCCTTTTGCCTTTAAATAATATGTCAATAACAATAGAAATATTAATAGATAAGCAATTGCTTCATATATTTGGGTTGGGTGCCTTGGAAGATTGTCAACTCGAATAAATTCAAATGCCCAAGGCAATTGGGTCGGTTTGCCATAAATTTCAGAATTCATCAGGTTTCCGGTTCGGATAAACATTCCGGTCATGGCAGTTACAATTACCACTCTGTCTAATACCCAAATGTAGGATAATTTATGTTTCCTTGAAAAAAGATATACGGCCAACAACACTCCAATAGCCCCTCCATGACTTGCCAGACCTCCTTCCCATACATATAAAATTTTAATGGGATCGCGCAGATATACTTCAGGTTCATAGAAAAACACATGTCCCAGCCTAGCTCCTAGTACCGTTCCTGCAACCATATAAACGGTTAGGCTATCCACCAATCGCAAATCCAACTTTTCGTATTTAAAGAATTGGCCAACAATTAGATAGCTAAAATAAAAGCCGAGAGCAAACAATAAACCATACCATCGAATAGCGAAACTCCCTATTCTGAAAATCTCAGGATTGGCATCCCAAACAAAGGAAAGAATTGTCATTAGTTTTTTTTACAAAACTACTAAAACGAAACGATTAAATATTCAAATGCGATAATTCTTTGTTTTGGATTTTAAACTGACAGAACAAAAGAATTATTCAGGAAATTGAGAAGTTGTACCGCTTGCAAGTCTATCAGAGAAAATACCAAAATCGATTAAGTCGACATAGCCATTTCCGTCAAAATCAGAAATAAGGTACCCGGTGGATCCATTGGTTAAATCGGGTTCAAATAAAGAATAATCATTTAAATCTACGGTGCCATCTTGGTTTAAATCACCCAAGAGAAGTCCATAAATACCAGTTTCTAATTGGGTTTGAGCATTTGTGCCATAAGCTTTATCCATACCATCGGAAAAAACATATTGAATTGCATTTCCGGTAAAAGAAATAGCGGTAGATGACCAAGTTTCCAAATGATTACGATTGTTAACATTAATGAAGTAGTTTCCACTAAAGGTAGAAGGAATATCAAATGATGCAAATCCATTAGTGCTCAAATCTAAATCATTAACCATAAAGGCTACATTATGTGGAGAGGCACTTTCCCTTAATTCGACTTGGATTTTATCGGCAATTCCATATCCCCATGCAGGTAAATTTGTATTCCCGTCCATAACCTCATTCATCATCCCTGTTGGTGCATAATACAATCCTTCCAAATAAAGCTTTAAAGTGACCGTTTTAGTTAGGCTAATTCCAATTCCTGAAACTGGAATGTGATTTGCAACACCACTGCATTTCACTGTAATATTTTCACTATATGTTTTGGGTTCATTGGGATTGAATCGAATGTATAAATTGGTGGTGGAAATTGTTCCTGATACTGGAGACAATACTATTGAATCTGAGGGAATAAAGTTTGTCCCGCTTAAGGTTGAAATTTGGAACCTTGCTGGAGGAATAATCGTCATGTTTGAAGATAAATTGCTTCCTGAAACACTAAAACTTTGCGCAGAAGAGAACGTATTTATGGCTTGGTTTTCAAAACTGATTAAATCACTTGCTGTGGATATGATAGGTTGTAATGGGGTTAAAGCATTCGCTGTGCTTCCCGTAGAAAACATATTCATGCTATTGTATTGGAACACTTTATAATAAATACGTTGATTAGGGATTAAACCGAGATGGCTGATAGATATAGTGCCCACTCCATTATATAGAATAGTTCCTCCACCAAAACTTGTGTTAGTAGCTCCAGCAGCAATGCCATCAATAGGTGTTGTAAAGTAACCTGTAGTATTATAAACTACTACCATATTACTGTTTGCCGAATTGGGGATAATGGACAAATCAATTTGATTTGAATTTGCAGCTATTGCGGAGAAAGTAGATGGATTGGCCGGTCTTGAAGTAAGTTTCATAATAAAACGATCATAATTATCAGAAGGTTTAGCTGCAATGGTATAAAGTGAATCTCTTCTTAAGTTTCTAATGGTGTTCGTTGATCTGTCGATAAGATACAGACCGATTGAAGAACTTAATGATAGCATTCCGGTTGAATTAATGTTGTACAGACCCTCAGAGTAAACCCGAATACTTATAGGAAATTCATATTCTGAAGTAGCTAAAGGAATAGAATTTATAGACAGCATAGTACCATCAGTCAATACACTGTATATCTGGGGTGCCAATGTTGAAATCAACTTAAATGCATCATAGTTTCCATCGAAACCAAAAGTGGCTCCTGATTTTAAACGCATAACCGTTTCATCAGAAGTGCCGGCTCCTACAATTTTTAGACGAAGTACGTTTGGGGTTTGAGCACATATTGAAATTGAAACAAAAACCGATAGTAAAAGGGTGGATATTTTTTTCATGGCCATTTGTTTTTAAAATTTAATTCTATTGAATTTTCAATAATTTATATCTGTTTGACAAAACAAATATAAGGCTATATTATACTGAATATCAAGCCTTTAAATATTGCAGTAAAAGTTCGTAATAAATAAAATTAAGGCATCGTAAAAAATCATGATTACATGTTTTACCTCTAACATATCATGTGGTATTAATTATAGTTTGCATGTTATAATAGAACATTTTGTATGCTAAATTTTAGAGACAAATACTTATATTGCTGATAATCAACACACATGATGTTTTTCGTTTCTTGAATACAAATAATTTAAATAATAATCTGCGAGAATTTCATTTTAAAATGTGAATGCCAATTTCCAAAATCAATTTATCAAGAGGTGGTTTTTTAAATAATCGATTTTAGGTTATAAAACCTTGAAAACAATGATTTTTCATGAGTGGTTTAGTTATAGATTTAAAATCAACACCTTAAAGAACTTCAAGAAGCCGAATTTATATACCTGATTTACAGGCGTTTATTAGCGCTGCAAAAACTTTATGATTTATTTAACATTTCTAGTCGAGTAATTTGTCGCAAAATGTTCAAATTCAGTTGACAACTAAATAATAATCTACATTAATGAGATAACAAATGCTACAAAATGATTGAGCAGTCATTACATAGCTTGCATTTTGCCTTTGGAATGAAAAATAATGTTTTAATTTCCTTCAATATTTGTAATTTTGTAAATGTTTAATTGCAAAAAGTCTTGAAAAGCCCAATCTCTAAGTTTAGTATTTTCCTTTTCTTCTTAATTTTTTCAGGGATTCAACTATATTTTCCGTTAAATTCTTATTCACAGGATAAAAAGGCCAAGCTTCAACAGACCAAAAAGCAAATCGAAAAGGAGATTGAGTACACCACTAAGTTGCTTTCTGAAACCAAGAAAAATAAGCAAGCCTCTATAAATCAAATTAATATATTAAAAAACCAAATCCAAAAAAGGGAAGAACTCATTAATAACATTAATAGTGAACTTGACGAATTAGACGGTGAAATTCATAATCATTTACAGGAAATAGACCAACTCACCAACCAATTAAAAGTGCTCAAAACGGAATATGCTAAAATGATTTATTCCGCCTACATAAACAGGAACTCATACGACAAGCTTATGTTTGTTTTTGCTTCAAAGGATTTTAACCAAGCTTATATGAGATTAAAGTATTTTCAACAATACTCTACCTATAGAAAAAAGCAAGCTGAGTTGATTCAAAACACACAACATCAGATAAATCAAAATTTAAACAATCTTCAGGTTAAAAAGCAAGATAAAGTTACTTTAGTAAACAGGCAAGTAAACGAAAAGACCAAATTAACGAAAGAACAAGAAGAGCAAAATGCCACAATTGGCAAGCTTAAGAAAAAAGAAAAAGAGCTTTTATCCACACTTAGAGAAAAGGAAGCCGTATCTAAAAAGCTTCAAAAGGCCATTGAAAACCTCATTGCCGAAGAAATTAAAAAAGCGGCCGCCAAAGCTTTGAAAAACTCAATTAAAAAAACAAATCCAACTGTTAAAGTAAATGTGGTCAAAAAAGCAGATACCCCTCCTCCTTCCAATAAATTAGAACTTACCCCTTTGGAGGTAGAACTTGACAACAGTTTTACGAATAATAAAGGAAAGCTACCTTGGCCCACTGAAAAAGGATTTGTTTCGAACACTTTTGGAGAGCATCCACATCCGATACTTCGTGGTATTACTACCAAAAATAATGGAGTAGACATTTTAACCGAAAAAGGTTCTGTTGCCCGTGCGGTTTTTAATGGAGTAGTAACCGGTGTAATCTCTTTACCAAACTCCCAAAAAGCGATTATTATTCGTCACGGCAGTTATTTAAGCGTGTATTCAAATATTGAAACGGCTTATGTTAAAAGTGGAGATAAAATCAAAACCAAACAATCTATTGGTTCAATACACTGCGAATCTTCAGAGTCTAAAACAGAACTTCACTTTGAAATTTGGAATAACAAGGTGATATTAAATCCAAGTATTTGGCTTTCTTCGCGTAAGTAAAACTTTTAAAGTTTTTCTTTATTAAGCCGGAAAAAGAAGAATTACCAGCTGGTACATCCCTATGGCAATGAGCATACTGACAGGAATTGTAAGTACCCATGCCCACAATAATTTTGCCCCAACACCCCATCTTACAGCCGAAAGTCTTCTGGTCATACCGGTTCCAATAATCGCCCCTGTAATGGTATGCGTGGTGCTAACAGGTATTCCAAAATATTCGGTACCAAAGAGCATTATTGCACCGGAAGTCTCTGCTGCAACCCCTTGAAAAGGAGTCAATTTCGTAATTTTCGACCCCATGGTTCTCACAATTTTCCATCCACCCAGCATGGTTCCCAAGGCTATGCAGGAGTAACAACCAAGTACTATCCAATGAGGAATGGTATGAATTTTATGAGCAGAGTTGTAAGTTATATTTGCCCATTCCGGAATTGACGAAGGATCCACCCCTTTAAAATAAACAATTAATGCAGCCGTGATGATACCCATAACTTTTTGAGCATCATTTCCTCCATGACCTAAGCTAAATAATGCAGAGGAAAGTAATTGAAGCGGTCGGAAAATTTTATTCAAAGTGGAAGGTTTTCCATTTTTGGTTATATGCAAAAGCAAAACAGAAAACAAGTAAGAGATTACCATTCCTAAAATGGGAGCCAAGAATATAAAAGAGGCAATTTTAATAATGATATCAGTATGTACAATTCCCCAACCTCCGAAGGCTATAGCTGCACCGGCAAAACCGCCCACCAGTGTGTGGGAGGAACTTGAAGGAATTCCCAAGTACCAGGTTAATAAATTCCAAATAGTAGCTGCTATTAATCCTGCCAAAATGACCTGAAGATTTATGACGCTGGTATCTACAGTTTTAGCAATGGTATCAACAATATGTAATTCAAAGATGAGATAGGCTAAAAAATTAAAAAAAGCTGCCCATAGCACTGCTTGAAAGGGGGTAAGCACTTTTGTAGATACAATGGTCGCAATTGAATTGGCTGCATCGTGAAAGCCATTTACAAAATCAAATGCAAACGCCAAAATAATGATAACAATAAGTAAAGTAAAGCTCATTTTTTTCTTATTTACCCTACTTTCACAATAATTGCTTTCAAAACATCAGAAACATCTTCTGCTTTATCGGTAGCATTTTCTAATACATCAAGCATATCTCTTTTTTTAATAATACTGATTGGATCTGTTTCAGTATCAAAAAGTTTGGATATAGATTGATGATATAACTCATCCGCTTCATTTTCGTAGGAGTTAATGGCAATGCAAGCTTCTTTAATTTTTTCCGGTTTTTTTAAGTTGTTAAGCTCGATAAGAGCCTTTTTAATCTCTTCGGAACATTGTATTAAAATAAAGGCAAACTTGAGAAATGACTCATCAAATTTATCGAATCGGTATATATTAATCCTGGTAGCAGCCCCATTAACCAAATCCAGCACATCATCAAGGGAAGAGGTCAAACTTTGAATATCCTCTCTATCGAAAGGAGTAATGAAAGTTCGATTGAGTTCATTGAAAATTGTATGCGTAATTTCGTCCCCTTTGTGCTCGATGTCTTTGATCTTTTTAATAATTTCGTTTCTTTTAATGTTATCAGTTTCCTCAAAAACATTTTTTAATAGATGTGATGCATTTAAAAGATTTTCAGCCCCTTGAACAAACAAAGGGATAAATTTTTTGTCTTTTGGAACCAGTATTTGGAAAAATTTATTCAACCCCATTTTTTACTTTTTATGTTTTATCTTAATATGATATAAAAGTATTTTTTATCCCTCAAGTAGAAGAGTTCTCAATATTAAGTTTATATTAATATTTGGCTGTAGTACTTAAAATTTATTTCCGAATTTTATGATTCTACAAACATGAGATGAGTAATTGCTTCCAAATCCGTATGGCTTAATTTATGATGCATTCCAATACTTTCTTTTTTTAATAAAGAAAGTATTTTATCCTTTTCGGAGACATCAATACCTGCCTCAATAAGACTAACTGGGCTTCCCAATAAGCGGAAAAAAGATTTCAGTTTGTAAATAGTGTCATCCGGACTTTGGGTGTTGAATAGTTCGAATCCAAGTTTTTCAATTCGGTCGGGAATTTTGCTCGTAAGATGGCTCATCCAAGCAGGATAAGCGATAGACAAAGAGGCTCCATGAGGCATATCGTACAATAAAGAAAGCACATGACCTATACTATGCACACCCCAATCCGCAGAAGATCTACCATATAAAGTTAATCCGTTTAACGCCATGGTGGCAGCATACATAATTTTTTCCCTTAAATCATAATTTTGTAAATCATCCATAAGCAAAGGACCATTTTCCAATGCTTCCTGAATGATGTCAACAACAAATTTATCGGACAAGGAGGCATCCCCTTTTCCAAACCAAGCCTCTAAACTATGTGCAATTAAATCAACAATGCCATAAGCAGTGTAATTTTTAGGTACACTTAATGTGTTTACCGGGTCTAAATAAGAATGTTTTGGGTACATCAATGGATGTCCCCACCCAATTTTCTGTTTCTTTTCTGAGTTTTGGACAACAGCAAACGGATTCATTTCGGTGCCGGTTGCTGCAAGGGTAAGTACCGCAAAAAGAGGCAGAGCACCAACCACCTTAGCTTTTTGAGTTGGATAATCCCATGCATCACAAGTGCCGCAAATGGCGACAGCAATGTATTTTGCAGAATCAATGACACTTCCACCTCCAACAGCAACAATTGCATCCACCTTTTCTTTTCTGCCCAAATCGGCGGCTGCGTTTACATCCTCAATAATGGGGTTTGATTTGATGCCACCGTATTCCACAACATCTATTTGATGGCTCTGAAGGAGTTTGGCAACTTGTGAGTACAAACCATTTTGTTTTATGGAGCCTTTACCATAAAGAAGCAGTACTTTTTGTGCAACAGTCGAAACATCTGTTCCAAGTGAATCCATTGCTTTTTTCCCAAAATGAAGAGTGGTAGGGTTATAAATTATAGTACTTTCCATAGGTTAAAACATTTCTAAAGGTTGATTATACTTTTCAAAAAAAACAAACTCACTGAAACCTCTTCTTTTTCTTTCCGAAAGTTCAGCGGTCATATATTTTTCAGACAGTTTATTTGGCGTGTCTAAATATCCAACAGCCAGAACGGTCAAAGGTTCAATGGTTGAAGGTAGCTGAAAAAATTCTCTAGCCTTTTCTTTATGAAACCCTGCCATGGGGTGGGTATGTAAGCCCAAGTATTGCGCTTGTTGGCACAAAGTAGCCATACTTTGTCCGGTATCGAAAGAGGCATAAGGATTGGTCTTTCCGGTAATGGGCGAATGCGTTTCACAACACACCAAAATAAGTAAAGGGACATTTTGATTCCATTCTCTATTACCTTCATTCAAACAATCAAAAATCGCATTCCAAGTGGGATTCTTTTTGTTACCCACAATATAACGCCAAGGTTGGTCATTAAAGGCCGAAGAACACCATCTTGCAGCTTCAAACAAACTTTGGATTTTTTGAACCGGCACGTCTTCAGTTTTAAACGACCGTGGACTCCACCTTTCTGCTATCAAATCAAGTATCGGAAATGTGTGATTGGCTTTTTTATTCATAAAACAAATTTTAGAGGGTCAAATTGCTGAAAATTATCCGCTAATAAAAGTAGTTAAAATTCTTATTTACGAAATGCATTTAAACCTGAACCTCAGGAAATCTAAATAAAAGCAATTCAAAACTTAAATATTATTGAATATTGAAGGCGGTGAAGTTTTTCAATGAATTATTTTCAAGAAGGATTTCATTAACTTTTGCACCCATAGGGCCAATTCTACACCAATCGAGGAATAAATCAATTTTTTCAAGCTCCCCCTCTAATTCCATATAAACTTTTCCATCAGAAAGATTTTTTACAAAGCCAAAAACACCATATTTATAAGCCATTTGCATTGAATAAAAACGAAACCCAACCCCATGAACCTTACCTACTACCCAAACTTTATAACTAATCATAAGTCCTTTAAAAAAACAAATATATATAGTGGAACCCTGATTGTAAAGAGCAAAACATGCATTAACTTTACTTTAACACATTTATTATCTGATTGTTACGATAAATATATTGTTAAATCATAGTATATTCGGTGCCTATACAGTGGTCGACAAATGAAACTCAAATAGTATCAAGGGATACAGTGATGTAAATATTTAACCAAATTTATATATAGGAGCGCTGAATGTTCCATTAATTTGATGTTCCAAAATATTCATTTAGGAACATTACATTCCAAATTCCTTATGCTAATGTATTTTATATAAGTGTTGTCGGGGCAAAAAGAAAAAGAAAACTTTTGTAGCTTAATAATTTATTGTGTACTGTGCTGTATCAGAAGGTGCAATGTAGATGGAGTCAGCATGAAAATTCATGTTCCCATATTTGATAACCGTCCATACAATTTTTGTCCATTGATTTCCGTAGGTTTTACACACAGAAGAAGCATGATAGTATTGTCCGTAACCTGTTATCTGATTATCCGAGCAGCATTGGCTGCAGTGTAAGGAAGGGGAGAGGGTATAATAATACGTTATCCTATCAGAGCTATCGTTTGGAGAAACGTTGTTTACCTGTAATTTGATAAAGGATTCTGTAAATAAGTTAAAATCTTGGGTATAGGTATTCCCGTTTTCGAATAAAGTTGGACTTAAGTCAAAAGAATTTGTAAAATAACCGGATTTCACAACAGCTACCCTTAATCCAACGGGTTTCCCGTCAATACTTGCATTAAAAGTGTAGTTGCCGCTCCCATCTGTTGTGGTATTGGCAATTTCATTATAATTTGAATTATAGGTGCCGGAAGAAATCATGCTTGCGGAAAGTACAAGTGTTGCATTAGAGATGGCCGTTTGATGATTCGACTCAACAACTTTCCCCGAAATACTAACTTTAAAAGAATTTGTCTTTTTGCAATTGGTAAATGTAATTGCAATGACAACCCCTATAATGAACAAAAAAATATTTTTCATTTGATTAAAATTAATAAATTGACGGAAAACGTTTCGGATTATATTGATGCATCATCTTATAAACAGTATCAAAAACATCTTCGGCATTGGGATTTGAGAAATAATCGCCATCTGCACTGTATGCAGTTCTGTGTGCCTTCCCCGTAAGGCTTACGGGTGGATAATCAAGGTGTTCGAATCCTCCCTGAATTTCTATCACTTGATGCATCATATAAGCGGTTGCTCCTCCCGGGACATCTTCATCAAAAAATAAAATTTTATTTGTTTTTGCTAAAGAAATCACAATGCTATGATTGATATCGAATGGTAATAATGACTGAACATCAATAAGTTCAACAGAAATTCCAAAATCCTTTAATTGAGTAAGGGCATCTTGGGCAATTTTTACACAGGCTCCATAGGTAACAATGGTAATGTCGTTCCCTTCGTTTAATATTTCCGGAATGCCAATAGGAACAAAATACTTGCCCACATTAAGGGGCATTTTTTCTTTCAAACGATATGCATTTAAAGGTTCAATAATTAATGCAGGGTCATCTGATGCTAGCATGGTATTATAAAAACCGGCAGCTTGGGTCATGTTTCTTGGTGTCAGCACATAAACACCCCTTATAGAGTTAATTACCATGCTCAGTGGTGATCCGGAATGCCACATACCCACCAAGCGATGTCCCCGGGTTGAAATAATCATGGGCGCCTTTTGTCCGTTTCGTGTTCGGTACCGCAGTGTGGCCAAATCATCACTAATAACCTGTAAACCATATAATAAATAATCAAAATATTGTATTTCAGCAATGGGTCTAAATCCCCTTAATGCCAATCCCAACGCTTGTCCTATGATGGTTGCTTCTCTAATTCCTGTGTCAAAAACCCGGTTTTCTCCATATTTCTTTTGTAAGCCTTCAAAGGATTGGTTAACACCTCCAATGTGTCCAACATCTTCGCCAAAAGCAACCACCAAAGGATTTTCTTCGAAAATAACATCAAAATTGGCTTTTAATATTTCACGACCGGCCACTAAAGAAGAAGAGTCATTAAAAATGGGTGCAATGGACGGAATTTTTAAGGCGCTATTTGTGTTTTCACTATATAAATAAGAGCTATATCTATGCGTATCTTCTGAAATTTCTTTTTCTAACCAAACGGTAAGGCTTTTCTTAAGCGATTTATCCGGATTGCAGGTATTACAAATCAATCGTAATATTTTTTTTGCATAAGGAACAATGTCTTTTTTGAGGGGCTCGGCAAGAGACTTTAACTCTGACATCAAAACATTAATTTTATCCGTTTTGGCACAATTACAGCTACTTACATTCACCAAAGTTAATAGCTCATTTCTTTTTGTGTGCATGGGCAGCATAAAATCACTCCAGGCTGCAGTCCTTTCGTTTTTAATGGTTTCAATGGCGTTTTGTTCAATTTGCTCCAATTCGTCTTCTGGTGCTATTTCTTGCTCAACAATCCATTGTTTAAAGTGTGTTAGTCCATCCTTAAATTTTTCTAAATCCAGTTGTTCGGTCGACTTATAACGCTCATGCGAGCCGGAAGTAGAGTGCCCTAAGGGTTGGGTAAGTTCTTCGATATGAAAAATAACCGGAACGTGTTCTTTTCTGCATTTTTCAATACCCTCACTATAAGCATGAAGAAGTGCAGTATAATCCCATCCTTTCACTTTGTAAATGTAATACCCTTCGCCTTTTTCGTTAATTTCAAACCCTTTAAGTATTT
Organism: uncultured Bacteroidales bacterium; assembly: GCA_964543995.1. GTDB lineage: Bacteria > Bacteroidota > Bacteroidia > Bacteroidales > CAIXTV01 > CAIXTV01. The sequence goes on along the minus strand of CAZJBB010000002.1, from coordinate 41,504 downwards.
CAGAAATGCTTTGTTTTGTGGTTTGATACTTCTTTGAAACGGATATACCCCAGCCGTCATCCCAAATTGAAATCGCCATGGGAACTTTTAGTACTCCGGCGGCATTAATGGTTTCAAAAAAATGACCTTCGGAGGTACTCGCATCTCCAATGGTTCCGAAAGCTACTTCGTTTCCATTTACAGAAAACCCGGCAAATGCTTCTTGGTTCTCATGAGATCGATATAATTTTGATGCTAAAGCGAGACCTAATAAACGAGGCATTTGGCCGGCAGTAGGAGAAATGTCTGCTGAAACATTTTTTAATTGAGAAACATTCTTCCAATTCCCGGACTCATCTAAAATTCGGGTTGCAAAATGATTATTCATCATTCTTCCACCATGAGCAGGATTTGCATTAATATCGGTATCCCCATATAGTTGAGCAAAAAACTCTTTCCATGAATATAATCCGGCAGCATTCATAAAGGTTTGGTCTCTATAGTATCCGGACCTCCAATCGCCGGGTTGAAAAAACTTTGCCATTACCAATTGTGGAAGTTCTTTCCCGTCACCAAAAATTCCGAATTTTGCTTTACCGGAAAGCGCCTCTTTCCGCCCAAGAATGCTTGCCTGACGGCTTTCACATCCAATTCTATAATCATTTAAAATCTCCTTTTTCGTAAGTTTTAAATGTTGAAGTATATTTAATGAGTTATTCATAACAGTACAAAGTTACTTAATACTTGATACAAAAAAAATCTCTTGCTAATCAAACAAGAGATTTTACAAATTAGATTAACTATTTCTACAATATCTATTTTCTAACAGTCTTTACACTGTCTATAACAATATTTAGCGGTTTTGGTTCAAAATATTCCTTTATGCTCCCATGAACCATAATCCATTTTTTACCTCTTAAGTCCTTATAACCATCGTCATTCTTATCCGAAGAATAATCCAACATCTTGAAGTTTTTAGTCAAATCAATAATTTTCCCTTCGGGAATTTTACAAATAATTTTCACATCTTGCACCCGCCACTTGTCAGAGGCACTAAACTGAAAAATAGGATCTAGCAATAGGGTTGAACCCACTTGTTTTAAATTATATTTTACCCCTTCAATATGCTTTTCGGCATCAGCCAAAGACTCTCCTCTTGCAGAAGAGATTACCACAACCTGAAAACTGTCGTTATCTGAAGCTAAAAACGCTAATTTGGGCACTCCGTAGAAAACATCTTTGCCTTTAAGTGCAACTATATTGAAAGGACTTATCCCTTGCTGTATGCGTTCTTGAAGCTCGCTATTACTTACCTCTGAACTTTGATTAACTTCAAAAGCCAATGTGTTGTTCGAAGGTTGGATAAGTGATATTTTCTTGGCAGAAAAGCTCTTACTGGAATAGCTTTTAGCAATATGAATGCTTAAGAATGTGGTGATAATTAAACCGGCAAGCCAAAAGGAAAAGGCTGATATTCCAATATACCGTTTCCTGCTTTTTAGGCCCAAAACAATTTTTATTCCGTTATATATCAGCATTATAAGTGGGACCCCAATAAATAAAGATAATCCAATGTAAATGAGGGTAATTTGATATGGGGCATCCACAAATAAGCTCAGGAAAGCTTTGAACGAATAACTACTAATAATGGCATTGTTTCCAAAGGTCATGGTTTTAGCTCCAAAAAAAGAAGCTATTAAGCCTACCAATACGAACAATCCAATGATGATAAAAATTAAGCCGATAAAAATTCCAAATGCCCTTACAAAATACTTAATCAATGTGAAAATAAAAGTGAAAAAACGTTCAAATTTATTAGGCTGGGTCTCTTGTCTGATCTTATGAAATGCAGCCTTGGCATCTTCGCTGAATTCGGAAAATTTTTCTTTAATATTGCTAAACTCTTCTTTAACATTCTTTTCTATGTTGTTCAAGTTTATTTTTTCTCCCTTCATCTCCAACTTTTCAATGGTCGTTTTGGCTTCAGGAATGGCAATCCATAATACAATATATACAAGTACACCGGAAAACCCCAATAAAATAGCTACGATAAATAAAATTCGGATAATTAAGGAATCCATGTTAAAGTACGCACCTATTCCACTGCAGACTCCACCAACCACTTTATTATCCGGATCGCGGTACAATCGTCTGGGGGCTTTAGCTTTAGATTCACCCTTTGAAGATGTTTGCTCTTTTTCATCAAATTGTTCGGGTTTACCCATGACATTGATTACAAAATTGATATCGGAAAGGCTCACCACTTTGACATTTGAATTTGTTTTTTCGATGAGCATTTCTGCAACCCTGGATTCAATATCCCCCAAAATTTCATCACACCCTTCCTCATTTTTATAATGTTCTTTTAAGCTTAAAAAATACTGATTCAACAGATCGTATGCATCTTCATCAATATGGAATATCGTTCCGCAGATATTAACCGTAAAATTTTTTTTCATGATTTGGGTTTTTAAAATTTATCTTTTTGAATAATGGCGTTAACTGAACTTACAAAATCAAACCAATTTTCGCGAAGTTCTAGCAAAAATTGGATTCCCTGATCCGTAATTTTAAAATACTTTCGAGGAGGACCCTGTTTGGACTCCTCCCAGTAATAGGTTAAATAACCTTGGTTTTTCAACCGGGTCAGCAGCGGATATAAAGTTCCTTCCACCACAATTAAATGAGCCGTTTTTAGCCTTTCAATTAAATCGGAAGTATAGGCATCCTTTTCATGGACTATTGACAATATGCAAAATTCCAGGACCCCTTTTCGCATCTGAACATTTATATTTTCTTCTTTCATGCCACAAAGATAATGTATTATTTGGTACTATGTATAACAATGTAGCATGTATTTTAAATATTTTTGCTAACGACCTGATTATGAGCAATAATAATTTTTCGGTTGACAAAATAAAACGATAGGTAATACCATTTTGATTTTAAAATAATCAATTGGATTATCCTAAAATGCCGTTTTAATAGATGTTTTTACAATTAAGTGAAGTGAAATTTTTACTTCAAGGAATAATAAAAGCGGCATAATTCACAAGAAGTAAAAAAGAATGCAATATTATCAGTTGATAAGCACAATATCAGCTAAAAAGCAAGCCAAATACATCGCTTGTGCATTTAATTAAACGCCTCAAATCCTATCGTAGCGATGAATTTCTATAAAAAATAATCCGAAGGTAGTAACCAATGATTAGGGTTTTAGCCCAGGGGCACTTTAAAATTACAATTTAATCTCGTCCCCTTTTTTGTTAAACATCCTATATTCCAATAATTGGTATGAGGAGTCAGGGGTAATGCTAATCCATTTTTTGAACTTAAAATACCATTTTATTTTTTGAGAAAAAAGTCCACGGGTGAGGTAAGCGTGTATAAACGGATGAACAACCAATTTTAGCCAAGGTTCGTTTTGTTCTAAAAGCAAATATTGTATGTCGTTTTCTATTTGATCGGTAATGATGATGCTGGGTTTAATTTGACCAGAGCCGTCGCATACCGGACATTTTTCTAAAATTTCCACATTCATTTCGGGCTTAACCCTTTGGCGTGTAATTTGAACCAACCCGAATTTACTTGGAGGAAGAATGGTGTGTTTAGAATGGTCTTTAGCCATTTCTTGGGTTAACTTTTCAAAAAGAACACGACGATTCGCACCTAAATGCAAGTCAATAAAGTCAATAACAATAATGCCACCCATGTCTCGGAGTCTCAATTGCCGAGCAATTTCGGTTGCGGCTTCCAAGTTTACGTTCAATGCGTTTTCTTCTTGATTTTGCTGAGAATTTACATGATGCCCACTATTGACATCAATCACGTGCATGGCTTCGGTATGCTCTATGATAATGTAAATCCCACTTTTAACAGTAATGGTTTTACCAAATGAAGATTTTATTTGCTTATCAATAGAAAAATGCTCGAATATGGGAGTTTTGCCTTTATAGAGTTTAACAATATCTAATTTGTCAGGAGCAATCGTCTTGGTGTAATTCTTGATTTCATCATAAATTCCCGGATCGTTCGTGCAAATACTGTTAAAAGAAGGGTTCATGAAATCACGTAAAAGCGCAGTGGTTTTGTCAAGTTCACTTACCAATTTAAAAGGCGGTTTGGCTTCTGATAACCTTTCACTCAACAAATTCCATTTATCCACCAATCCTTGCAAATCAGCATCTAATTCGGCAACTTTTTTATTGTCGGCAACGGTGCGTATAATAACACCAAAATTTTTGGGTTTAATGCTGCTGATGAGTCTTTTTAAACGATTTCTTTCCTCATTACTTTTTATTTTTTGAGAAACAGAAATTCTGTCAGAAAAGGGAATTAACACCAAGTAGCGTCCTGCAAAAGAAATCTCTGAAGTTACCCGAGGACCTTTGGTTGAAATCGGTTCCTTGGCAATTTGAATCAGAATGCTTTGGTTTGAAGATAATACAGATGTAATCTTTCCCGATTTCTCTATTTCATCGTTCAGAGCAAAAGATTCTAACTTAGGTGTTGGAACATTAGGATTTTGAACTTCTTTGACGAATTTTATTAAGGAGGTTACTCTTGGTCCCAAATCCAAATAATGAAGAAATGCATCTTTCTCATAACCCACATCAATAAATGCCGCATTGAGGCCGGGCATAATTTTGCGAACCTTTCCTAAATACACATCCCCCACCAAATGGTTATTTGACCTTTTTTCTTTATGAAGCTCAACCAATTGCTTATCTTCGAGTAAAGCAATGCTGACTTCGTTAATATTTGAATCGATGTAAAGTTCTTTGTTCACGGTCAGGTTTGTTGGAAGGGTGCTTTAGCGAAACAATTTCTGCTAAGGACAATAAATCGAGTAAAGCAAAACAAAGGGTAATTTCCATTACCTTTTCAAAATGCAGCTTAATTAATACTGACTCCTAAATAATAAAATAAGTTACATAGTATTGTTGAATACTATGCAACTTATGTAAATTTTCAAAAGTGTATAAAATTACTTCTTCTTATGTCTATTTTTACGCAAGCGTTTTTTGCGCTTGTGAGTAGCCATTTTATGTCTTTTTCTTTTTTTTCCGCTTGGCATGGCTTATATTTTAAAATTATTATTTCACTTTGGTTTTAACTGTAAGAACAAAAGTCTTAGCAGGTTTAAATGCAGGAATGTTATGGGCAGGAATAACGATGGTGGTGTTTTTCGAAATATTTCTACCGGTTTTTTCTGCTCTTTTCTTAACGATAAAGCTGCCAAATCCGCGAAGATAAACATTATCTCCTTTGTTAAGTGAGCTCTTTACTGAATTCATAAAAGCTTCAACAGTTGCCTGAACGGTTACTTTTTCAATTCCTGTTTTGTTAGAAATTTCTGTTACAATTTCTGCTTTAGTCATATCTATTTGGTTTTATATAATTTACAATATTTTTTTCGCTTCGATTTGGGGTTGCAAATATACATGTTTTTCAAATAAAAAAAAGTTATTTGCATAAAAAACTAAAATTTAATGATTTACCCCTTCTTTTTATGCATTTACCTTGGATTATTTATAAAATTTCTGCGTACCTCATATCGGTATCCTTGCCTCTGTTTTGGAATAGACACCCAAGTCATGGAAGAAAAAACATCATTGTTGCTTTGCGGAAACAGTCAACCGTCCTTTGGGGAAATGAATAATTAAAAATAAGAACTGATGGTTGGACAAAAATAACTACATGGAATTATTTCCACCATATAGATTATTTGTTAAAATATTTTTTCTATATGATTAATTTGGTATTGAATTATTTAAAAGATATGTATATTTGCATTGATTTAATTTTTTAATAAATATTTATCTTATGTCTAGAATTGTCCACTTATCTGAGGCGTCTTCATTAGCGATACATGCAATGGTTATTATTGCAAGGTCAGATAAAATTGTAAATGTACAATCCATTGCCCAGGACACGAGCTCATCTAAAAACCATTTAGCAAAAGTAATGCAGCGGTTGGTAAAAGATGGCATGGTAAAATCTACACGGGGCCCGGCAGGGGGATTTGAGCTTAACAAGCCCCCTCAAGATATTAGTATTTTAGACGTTTACGAATCCATTGAAGGGCCCATTCAACATGGGGGTTGCCCGGTGGATAATCAGATTTGTGCTTTTAATAAATGTTTGGTTGGCGGAATTGTGGACAATGTGTCTATGCAATTAAAAGAATACTTGGCAGAACAAAAACTAAGCAGTTATATTGGTACCGGATATTAATTCAGCCCTTTCACTTTAGGCTTCCCGGCAATAAATTCTTTCAAATAAAAGGGTTCGAAATACGCCAGATCTTCAAATTTCTTGTTTTCAAATTTATCGACAGCAATTGAAACCATCCCGGTAGCAGAGGGCCGGAAATCATCGAAAAAGAAAGCATTTGTGTGCTGAATATATTCTTTGCATTTAGAAGCGCCATCGCCGAAAAACAAAATTTTATGATTGGATAAATATTCGGCAAAAGAATCCGTATTAATAATTACTGCATCTACAGCACAACGTTCATTGAGAGAAGCGTCGTAGAGGGCACTATACACCTCCATTCGACGGGCATCAATCATTGGGCATAACAAGACATTCGATTCGGAACCCCAAGGAAGGTAATGATTCGATTGAAGAAAGGATTGCGCCATGGATTCTAATGTACTTACCGACAACAAAGGTTTTTGAAGTGCATAACACAAGCCCTTTGCGGCTGATACACCAATGCGAAGACCGGTATAGGAGCCGGGGCCCTTGCTCACACAAACTGCATCCAAGCTTTTATAATCAACCGAAACATCCTTGCATACTTTTTCGATATAAGGTGCAATTAATGAGGAGTGAGAGTTTGCCAAATGGGTTTCTGCCAACGAAAGAATTTCAAGCCCGTTAGAAAGGGCAACTGAGCAAACCTGAGTTGCGGTTTCAATATAAAGGATTAAAGGCATCAAAAACGCTTACTCTGTTTTATCTTTTGGATTGAAAAGGTCTTTCTTGTCGGTCATTTTAACCTTATCGCCATCCTTTAGGGTTTTTGAAACGGCCTTATACGGACCGGTAACCACTTGTTGGTTTTCTTTTAAGCCCTCCAGAATTTGAATAAAGCTATTGTCTTGAATTCCGGTTTTAACTTTGGTCATTTTTACGATTCCATTTTCAAAAACAAAAACATATTCGGCTGATTCATTTGTTTTAACCTTATCCTGTTTGTTTTTTTCGGAAACCACTTTAGGCTGGTCTTCATTTTCCATAGGTGGATTTTTAGTGTCTTTCACAATGCCTTTAGCATTATCTCGGCTTGCCACCGCTTGAATTGGAACTGAGATTACACTGTAAACACTGGCCGTTTGAATATCCACGGTTGCAGACATACCAGGGCGAAACGGGGAAAGATTGGGATTGTCTTTTGGAATTAAATCGAGGTAGGAGTCTCTTAAAATTCGAATTTTTACATCGAAATTGGTCACTTGGTCTACGCCCAAACCGGAAGAATTGGCTGAATTGGCAATGGAAGTCACCACGCCCTTAAACTTTCTTTTTAGATAAGCATCTACTTCAACCAAAGCGGTGTCGCCCAAATGCACCCTAACAATGTCGTTTTCATTCACGCTTACTTTTACTTCCATTTCGTTGAGATTCGCAATACGGAGGATTTCAGGCGCAGAAAACTGAGAAGCTCCAACAACCCTTTCTCCTTTTTCGGCACTGAGTTTAGAAATGGTGCCATCTACCGGGGCGTAAATGGCGGTTTTATTTAAATTATCTTTCGACTGTTTTACTATGGCTAAGGCATTTTTTAAATTGAAATCGGCACCTTGAACGGTTTGTTCAGAAGCTTCCAATTCGGCCTTGGCCACTTCATAGGCTGCTTTTGCAGCATCCCATTCTGCTGCTGAAATGACCTGCTGTTTCCATAGTTTTTCATTACGCTCGTATACCGCTTTGGAATTCAATAATTGAGCTTTTACTTGAATCAACCTTGCGTTGGAATTTGCCAAATTGGCCTTGGCACCGTTTGAACTGGCCACAGATTGTTCATAAGAGGCTTCGTAAAAATCGGGTTTGATTTTGGCTAACAACTGTCCTTTCGTTACTTTATCTCCCTCTTTAACCAATAATTCAATAAGTTCACCGGAAACGTCGGGGCTAATTTTAACCTCCACTTCGGGTTGAACTTTGCCGCTCGCAGAAACCGTCTCCACGATATTGTGTTTTTGAACCGCTTCTACCGTAACTTTGGTGGCTTCTTCGCTGGAAATAACACCAGATTTTTTCAATATTACGAGTATAATAACAAAGGCAACAACTCCAATAATTAAAAAACGAATGATTTTTTTCTTTTTTCCGGTCATTTTAGTATTTATTTAAGTGACAAGGGTTTACCCATATAAAAATCGATAACTTTTGCTTTAAACAAAAATTCATATTTAGCCTGAAGCAGATCCGACTTCGCTTTAAACAGCTTGGTTTTGGCATCGTTATAATCAACTGAATTGACCATACCTACATCGAATTTTTGTTGAAAATATTTAAAAGATTCTTCCATGGCTTCTACTGCTTTTACACCTGCCTCGTGTTTTTTAAAGGCAGCCAAAGCATCGGCATAAGCTTGTTGTATGGTTTTGTTCAATTGGTCTTTGGCTAACTGCAACGTATATTGTGAATTGGTCAAATTGATTTTTGCTCTTTTTATCTCGCTATTGGTTCTCCATCCGTTGAAAACAGGAACGCTTAGGTAAAAACCAATGGACTTATTATCATTATCACGAATTTGGTCTTTAAAAGGCTTTTTACGGTAATTATACTCGTAATTAGGGCTATATACGGTATCTCCGGCACCCGTGAATCCAATGGGAGAAAACCCATTCAATGTTGCAGGTAAAACCAATTCCTGGCTGGCACCCGAATATCCTGTACCATAAGACCCCTGAATGCTTAATGAAGGATAGCGCGCACCTCTGGCAATAGCCAAGCCTTTTTGAGCACTTTGTTGCTTCAAGTTATAACTTTTAATTTCAGGTTGGTTGCCTAAGGCGTTATTGTAAATATTTTCGGGTTTTTCTAAAAAGAACTTATCGGTGGCAATAGAAATAGTCGGTTTTTCTATTTCAAAAGATTCGGCAACATTCAGATTTAGCATTTGCTTTAAAGTGAGGTAAGCCATGTCGAGCATGTTTTGGGCATTCACCACCTGAACTTGTTCAGAGGAAACCTGAGAAACAATATTTAAAAAATCTCCCTTGGAAATGGTTTCGACCTCGAATAGCTTTTGGGTGCGCTTGAGTTGCAACTCGCTAATTTCTAACTGTTTCTGGGTGTTTTCGGAATTTTCGATGGCAAATAGCACATTCAAATAGGCTGTTGCCACATTGAGTGCCACATCATTTTTCATTTTCTCGACATCGTACTTACTTGCCTGTAGATTTAAACGGTTTTGCAATACGGTGTTTAGCAATTGAAACCCATTGAAAAGAACAAAGTTAGAATTGAGATAAAAGTTATCGGACTGCACTTCGGAAGTAGCAAACTGGTTGGTGTATCTATCCACCGTTCTGCCATAATTATAGGCATGTGTAATACCCCCATTAAGGGTGGGCAGTAAAGTCATTTTGCTTTGCCAAAGATTGCTTTTTGCCAAATCTAAATTCAGCGATTGCTGTTTAATTTGAATGTTGTTTTTGAGCGCATAATCTATACACTGTTCCAGATTCCACTTGTTTTGAGAATATGTATTTTGAAAGCAGAAAAGAATTCCAATAATAAAAATCCATTTCCGGTACCGAAGTAGCTGAGGTAGCATAAGTTTTTATTTTACCATACAAAACTAATGGGTTTTTTTATAGAAACGTTATAAAGATTTTATTTATGTTAAAAACTTTTAATGGATAGCCACTTAAAGCTACAAGATTGTTACATTTGCATTCATTTTATAAATTTAATGGTTATGAACAAAATTGTAAAAAGCATTGCTTTCGTTTTTCTTTTTGCCCTATCTGCTCAAGTTTTCTCTCAGGGGTATAATATTAAATTTAAAATTAATGGAGCCCATGATAGTTTATTTCAAATTGCGGTTTATTATGGAAAGTATCAAACCTTAATTGATTCTGCTTTTGCCGACTCCAAAGGAAACATTGTTTTTAAAGGCAGTGATACTTTATCGGGAGGCATTTATCTGCTTGCCATGAACAAAAAGCACCTATTTGATTTTATAATCGATAAAGAACAACAAATTCAGTTTGAAACCGATACCTCAAATTATATTGGGCACATGAAAGTAAAAGGGTCCATCGAAAACAAAGTCTTCTTTGATTATCAGCAAGTGAGTGTTAGCAATCAACTTAAAATTAAACCTTACCAAGATGCTTATGGAAGAACTAAAGACAATAAGGATTCCGCAGCATTTTATAGAGCCAAAATGGATGAAATTATTAAAACCGTGATTTCTTTCCAAGATTCGATTAAAAAGAACTATCCCAACAGCCTTTGGGTAAAAGTACTGAAATGTACCGAAGAAATCAAAGTACCGGATCCTCCCACCTTGCCTAATGGTAAAAAAGATTCTATTTGGTCCTATTACTATTACAAAAACCATTATTGGGATAATTATGATTTGATGGACAGTCGTATGCTTCGGACCCCTATGTTTCATGAAAAGCTAGCCAATTACTTTGATAAAGTGGTCATTCAATCGCCGGACACCATTACCAAAGAAGCCAAGAGCCTGATTGACAGAACCTATGAAAAAGGAGACCTATTCAAATACATGGTTTGGTTTGTTACTTATAATTACGAAACTTCCAAAATCATGGGATTTGACGCCGTTTTTGTTGACATGGTTGACGCCTACTACAAAACCAATAAAGCCTGGTGGGCAAGTCCTTCTACCAACGAAAACATGATTAAAAGAGCCGAAAGGATACGTTCTACCATGATTGGGAAAAAAGCACCTGAATTAATCATGCCTGATAGCAATAATCGGTATGTATCATTTTATAACCTAAAAGCAAATTATACTTTTCTGATTTTCTGGGATACCGATTGCGGACATTGTAAAAAAGAACTTCCCCTCATTAAAGATTTTTACGATAAGTATAAAAAGGAATACGGCATAGAAGTTTTTGCCATCGATATTGATTCTGATTTAGCCCGTTGGAAAAAGTATATTTCAGAGCATAATCATACATGGTACAGCGTTACCGGAACCTCAGCCAATGTAGACTATCGAGATATTTATGACATTTACAGTACACCGGTTATCTTTATTCTTGACAAAGATAAAAAGGTGATTGCCAAAAGGATTGGCTCGGATCAACTTGAAGATTTCATGAAAAATTATTCTCATAAAAATAAATAATACTGCTTGCGTCTTCATGCAAATTTCGCCCAAAACCCTTGCCAGTCTCGAAAACTGGTATCATAATTATATTTCAGGTTTTTCTCATGAAAATTCGGATAAACCGAATGGTTATGCCATAAAATCTAAGCACACCCAAGCCGTTTGCTCCGAAATGCTCGCTTTGGGAAAAAGTCTCAGACTCAATGCCAACCAGCTAAGAATAGCCCATATCATTGCCCTTTTTCATGATATTGGACGATGGGAACAATTCAGAAAATACGGGTCCTTCTTGGATGCAAAAACCGAAAACCATGCATTATTGGGCGTTAAAATACTGAAATCCAATAAAGTATTGAGTGTTTTGCCGGAAGAAACGGCTACCTTGATTTTAAAAGCCATTCAACTTCATAATGCCAAAAGCATTCCCGCCATTCGCAACAAAGAATTGTTGTTTTTTGTAAAAATGATTCGCGATACAGATAAATTGGATATTTTAAATTTAACCTCCCACCACTATCAAAATTTAAAAAACAACAATTCGGCTATCGAACTTTCTTTGCCCAATCTTCCTGAATATTCCTCCACTATTTGTGAACAATTGAAAAATAACTGTATTGTCGATTTTAAACTGATGAGTACTTTGAACGACTTTAAGCTGGTACAATTGGGTTGGGTTTTCGACATCCATTTTAACTTTAGCTTATTAAAAATATTGAATGGGAAGTATATAGAGCTGATTGCCTCCACTTTACCCAAGGAAAAACCCATTCAGGATGTTGTTGAACATATTGAAACCTATGTTGCAGAAAGGTTGAATTTACAAAAGGAGTTTTCTTCATGATTTCATACGAATCTGCTATTTCAAAGGTTTTAGACGTTGTCTTGGAGCCCACCAGCGAAAAAGTTGAACTGCTTCATTCCTTGAATCGTGTATTGGCAAAAGATGTAATTGCAGACATCAATATGCCTCCATTTGATAAATCGGCCATGGATGGTTATGCTTGTAGGAGGGCAGACCTTCATCAACCTCTTGAAGTGATTGAAGTGATACCGGCAGGGGTTTTTCCTGAAAAAACCATAGCCCAACTTCAATGCGCAAAAATTATGACCGGCGCGCCCATTCCCTTGGGTGCCGATTGTGTGATTAAAGTGGAAGAAACAAGCCCCTGTGGAGAAAACAGGATTTCTTTCACGGGAAGTAAAACCAACAACAACATTTCTTACCAAGCAGAAGATATTACCAAGGGACAAGTGGTAGTTCCAAAAGGAATCGCCATTCAGCCTCGACATATTGCCATGATGGCCTCGATGGGATATACGCATCCTGAAGTCTATATAAAACCAAGGGCCTGTGTTTTCAGTACAGGAAACGAATTGGTTGAGCCGGAGGTATTACCCATAAATTCACAAATAAGGAACGGGAATGCTTCTCAAATTATCAGTCAGTTGCAGCAAATTGGAATTTCCGCGAACTATGGGGGTATTATTTCGGACGATGAAGAAACTTCCGAAAGAAAGATACTTGAGGTAATGAATACTTCAGATATCATCATTCTGTCAGGCGGAGTTTCCATGGGGGATTTCGATTTTATTCCTTCGGTTTTAAAAAAGATAGGGTTCAACTGCGTTTTCGACAGCATTGCTGTTCAGCCGGGGAAACCTACCACTTTTTGGAACATGAATAACAAATGGTGTTTTGGACTTCCCGGAAATCCAATTTCTTCCTTGGTACAAACGGAACTGTTGGTAAAGCCCTTTATTTTTAAATTTATGGGCTGCCGGCAACCTTCCCTTCCTTCTTTTCAAATGCCCATAAAAACCGATTTCTCGATTCCTAAAAGGGATAGAAAATCTTTAGTTCCTGTTTCTTTTGAGGCTGATGGCACTGTTTTACCTATTTCCTACCATGGTTCGGCACATATTTCTGCAATGGTAAATGCTCAAGGATTGATGATTGTTGATGAACACACTACTTATATTCCGAAAGAAAGTTTAGTGCATGTACGACTCATTTAACCGAAAAATCAACTATCTGAGAATTTCAGTCACGGATCGTTGCAACCTCAGGTGTACCTACTGCATGCCCGAAGAGGGGGTTCAATTGCTAAAACATTCCGAAATTCTAACCTTAGAAGAAATATTCGATTTTGTAAAAGTGGCCGTGGAATTGGGAATTGAAAAAGTGAGAATTACAGGGGGAGAACCTTTGATTCGAAGAAATGTTTTGGAACTGATTCGCAATATTGCCGCCTTACAAGGCATTAAGGACTTATCCCTCACAACCAATGGTATATTGCTTGAGGATTTTGCCCAAGATTTATTTGAATCGGGCTTACATAGAATTAATATCAGTCTCGACACCTTAGATAAAGACCGATTTTATGCCCTTACCCGCGGAGGTGATATCAATAAAGTATTCTCCGGTATCAGGGCAGCAAAGTTGGCAGGCTTATTTCCCATTAAAGTTAATTGTGTGGTTCAACAGCATTCTCAGGAAGCAGATGCCCTTGCTGTAAAAGCTTTTTGTGAAAAAGAAGGCTTAGAAGCTCGCTTTATTCATCAAATGCAGTTGCATACCGGTAGCTTTTCGACCGTTGAAGGAGGCAGTGGCGGAGATTGTTCTGTTTGTTCTCGATTACGACTTACGTCTGACGGTAAACTAAAACCCTGTTTGTTCAACGATCTTGAGTTTGATATACGAAAATTAGGCTTTAAAGAGGCTTTACATCAAGCCACTCAGCAAAAACCCCCTTGTGGAACCCATAACCTAACGAATGCTTTTCATAATATTGGAGGGTAGCAGGAAGCGGGGTATTGATGTTTGAATTTAGGATAGCGAAGACGCAAATTGTCCTGTCCATGCCGAAATAAGGTTGACCGTTTTTGCTTGCCCTTTAATCAATAATTCAATTGGATGATTATAAAATTCAAAATGGTATAATAACTTAGTATCCAATAACTTAAAAGACCAAAGCTGAATAGAAAGCAAAGGATTTTCATTATAAAAAAATGGCTGTCCTTTTGAGACAGCCATTTTTTATAGTAGTTGATATTATTTTTCAATTCTCATACGGTAGAACGATCTCCAAACAAAAATTAAAGCAACGATAAAGAAGGAAACACCAAAATAAGGAGCCACATCTCTAAAGCTTGGAGAAATTGCAATTTCCATTGCCAATAAACCAAATAAGGTTGTAAATTTAATAATGGGGTTTAAGGCAACAGATGAAGTATCTTTAAATGGGTCACCCACAGTATCACCCACTACAGAAGCATCATGTAAAGGGGTTCCTTTTTCTTTTAAATCCACTTCAATTACTTTTTTAGCGTTATCCCAACAACCACCGGCATTGGCCATAAAAATAGCTTGGAACAATCCAAAAACCGCGATAGAAATCAAGTAGCTGATAAACAAAGCAACGGCATTAACGCCACCAATTCCCGAAGGAGATGAAAGACAAGCGAAAGCTAAAGCGAAGAAAAAGATGCCAATAAAAATGTTAAACATTCCTTTTTGAGCATATTGGGTACAAATTTTCACTACTTCAATAGACTTAGCGGTATCCGCTTTTTTAGGAGCATTTGGGTCGAGGTTGATGTTTTTCTTGATGTATTCAACGGCTCTGTAAGCACCAGTGGTAACAGCTTGCATGGAAGCACCGGTAAACCAATAAATAACACATCCACCAAGAATAAAACCAAGAATGGTATAAGGATTTAATAAATTGAGGATAGATTCAGGCTTAACACCTAAGGTTTTCTCAATCATAAGAATTAAAGAGAAGATCATGGTGGTGGCACCAACCACAGCAGTACCAATTAACACCGGTTTAGCGGTAGCTTTAAATGTATTTCCTGCACCATCATTAGCTTCTAAATAATGTTTCGATTTTTCCCAATCAGGTTTAAATCCAAATTCTTTTTCAATTTCAGCACTTGCTTTTTCTTTATCATCTTCAATTAATGAAAGCTCATAAACCGATTGTGCATTATCGGTAACAGGTCCGTAACTATCCACAGCAATGGTTACCGGTCCCATTCCTAATAAACCAAAGGCAACCAAACCAAAGGCGAAAATTGAAGGATAAATCATTAAGGTATCGAGCCCGAATGTACTTGCGAAATAAGCAACGAACATTAAAACAAAGAAAACCAAACCTGTCCATAGGGCAGAAAAGTTACCAGCAACCAAACCGGAAAGGATCACTAAAGATGCACCCCCTTCTCTTCCGGCAGCAACAACTTCATTAACGTGAGCCGATTTAGGTGAGGTAAATATTTTAGTGAATTCAGGAATTAAAGCACCACCAATGGTACCACAACTAATAATGGTTGATAATATCCACCACATATTGGTGTTTCCGTTTAAGTCGGGGATAAGAACAAAAGATGCAGCAAAAGTTACAATAATAGAAAGTAGAGAAGTAATCCAAACCAAGCTGGTGAGGGGGGCTTCAAAATCCAAGTCTTCTTTTCCTTTGTATAAAGCATTGCTGAGCATACCATTAATATAGAAAGCAAAAATGGAAGTGATAATCATTAAAATTCGCATTACAAAAATCCAAACCAATAATTTCACTTTTAAATCGCTGGTAATAAGGTCGGTCATTCCAAAAGCAGTACCACCCACAGCAAGAAGGATAAAAGAAATGAGTGCAACACCGGTTACTCCATACGTTTCAAAACCATCGGCAGTAGGTCCAACGCTATCACCGGCATTGTCACCTGTACAGTCAGCAATTACACCAGGGTTACGTGGATCGTCTTCCCCAATTTTGAAAACCACTTTCATTAAGTCAGATCCGATGTCAGCAATTTTGGTAAAAATACCACCGGCAATACGCAAAGCAGAAGCACCTAAAGATTCACCAATGGCGAAACCGATAAAACAAGCACCGGCCAAATCTCCCGGCATAAATAATAAGATGATGAGCATCATAATCAATTCCACACAAATCAGCACCACACCAATACTCATACCGGCATTTAAAGGTATTTTTAATAAGTCTAAAGGATTCTTTTTCAAAGAGGCAAATGCCATACGGGCGTTGGCTAAAGTATTCATACGAATACCAAAAGCAGCAACCGTATAGGATCCTAATATCCCAATTACAGTCCATCCAATAATCAGAGCAACGCTTCCAAATTTTGCAGCAGCGGTTTCACCAATGGGTGATAAAAACCCAAAATAACCGGCTACGGCTGCACCAATAAAAATGAAAAGGATGGCGAGAAATTTTCCTTGTTGTCTTAAATATGCCTTACATGTTTGATAAATAACTTCAGCTATATCCAACATAGATTTATGAGCAGGAAGCTTACGCACTCTCATAAATTGATATAAACCAAAAAACAGTCCAAGCAAAGTAACAACAAACCCCAAATATAAAATGTGTTGGTCTTTTATAGTATCGGGAATCTTCAAATCAGCTTCGCTTGAAAAAGCTAAAAAAGGAAATGCAATAAAAGAAATGAGGGAAAGGATTTTTTTCATAGTTTTTTTTGTGATTTAATTTTTTTGCAAAAATATGTTATTTTTTTTTACAAAACATACTTCTTCAAGCATTAAGGAAATTTTAGCATATAGAAACCTATATGAAAAGGTTGAGTATATTGTAATTTTAATCCCTATTATAACAAAAAAAAATGTAATTTTATCCAATCTTTTTTGATAATCTATAAATGGAAAAAATTCAGTTAGAAATTATGGGGATTTCCTTTAGTCAATCGCAAAGTGGAGCGTATGCACTCATTTTAGGCGAGATGAAAGGCAATAGAAGGTTACCTGTAATTATTGGGGGAAGCGAAGCTCAATCCATTGCCATTGAGATAGAAAAAATAAAGCCTTCGCGCCCACTTACCCACGACCTATTTAAAACCACAACCGAAGCTTTTGGCATTGACCTCGAAGAAGTTATCATCAATCGCTTTTCTGAAGGTGTTTTTTACTCTAAACTTATATTGTTTGATGGTCATATTCGCAAAGAAATAGATTCAAGAACCTCCGATGCCGTTGCTTTAGCCGTTCGATACCATTGCCCCATGTATACTTATGAAAATATTTTGGTGGCCGCCGGTGTTGTACTGGAAGAAGATGATTCTTTGGCTCCTCCTCCCCAAAACATTGAAAGCACAGAAGAAAAAGGAAACCCTTATGATATGTATTCTATTGCTGAACTGGAAGATTTACTGAAAAAATCAATTGAAAACGAAGAATATGAGACGGCATCTCAATTAAGGGATATAATAAAAAATAGAAAAAAATAATCGAGCGGTTTTCGGCAAAACCCTTTCTTGAAGAATGAATTTTGCATTACAAATTTTTTGTGTTTCTATATTGTTAATCAATCCATTTCAACCCCAGTGCTGGGGTCAACAAAAAAAAGTTGAAAAAGGAATTGCTTCATTTTATGCCGATAGTTTTGAAGGACGAATTACCGCAAGCGGTGAAACCTTTTCCCAAAATAATCTTACTGCCGCCCATCCAACTTTGCCCTTTAATACCAAAGTTAAAATTACCAATTTGAGCAATCAAAAGCAAGTGGTAGTGAGAATCAACGACAGAGGACCCTTTATCTCCAATCGAATTATTGACCTATCTAAAGCAGCAGCCAATGCACTGGGATATGTATATGCCGGACTCACTAAAGTAAAAGTTGAAATCATAAAATTGGGCGAAGGGAGTGTGTTTAAAACCAATATATTGGCAGCTAAAGTCAAAAAATCCGGGGTTCTAAAGGATAGTCTTATAGAACAGAAAACAGATACCCTTTTGACTGTGGGGGAAAGCAAGGTTCAGCCCTCCCAAAGATCCTTTGGGGTGCAGTTGGGTAGTTTCAGTAGTAAAGCCCATTGGGAATTGTTTGAGAAAAATTTCAAGAAAACCCATAAGGAACCTTTGGTTTGTCAAGAGGTATTGATTCACGATAAAAAATTCTTTAGGGCCATTTCGGGTGGTTTTTCCACTGCACAAAAAGCCGAAGCATTTAAAAAAACTGCCGAAAAGCATTTTCCGGGATGTTTTGTTGTGTATTTTTGAAAATTGAAACCAATTTTACATGAAACCATACCTCGACTTACTTCAACATGTTTTGGAACACGGTGTTCAAAAAGACGACAGAACCGGAACCGGAACGATGAGTGTTTTTGGACACCAAATGCGATTCGATTTAGCCAAAGGATTTCCTTTGTTGACCACCAAAAAATTGCACTTACGGTCGATTATTTATGAGTTGCTTTGGTTTTTAAAAGGCGAAACCAACATTGCCTATTTAAAAGAAAATAAGGTGAGTATTTGGGATGAATGGGCAGACGAAAACGGAAATCTAGGACCCATCTATGGTGCACAATGGAGAAGTTGGAATACAGCCGACAACAGACAAATAGATCAAATCACTTCCTTGGTTGAAATGATTAAGAAAAACCCAGACTCCAGACGCTTATTGGTGAGTGCTTGGAATGTTGGAGAAATTGAAAAAATGGCTTTGCCTCCTTGCCACATCGTTTTTCAGTTTTATGTAGCACAAGGAAAGTTATCCTGTATGCTATATCAGCGAAGTGCCGACATTTTTTTAGGCGTTCCTTTTAATATTGCGTCCTATGCATTACTTACTTTAATGATGGCTCAAGTATGTGGTTTGCAAGCAGGGGAGTTTGTACATACCTTGGGTGATGCCCACCTGTACCTCAACCATTTGGATCAGGCCAAATTACAACTCAGCAGAACCCCCAAAGAATTGCCTGTAATGTCTATTAATCCTTTGGTTCATGATATTTTCGATTTTACTTATGATGATTTCCAATTAACCAACTACGATCCTTTGCCCCATATTAAAGCCGCTGTTTCCATTTAAAATACACTCATGAAACCCATTTCTATTATTGTCGCCATTGCACAAAACTATGCCATAGGTAAAAACAACGATCTGCTTTGGCACTTGTCCGACGATTTAAAACACTTTAAAAAAATTACTTCAGGACATACCGTGGTCATGGGGAAAAAAACCTGGGAATCTTTACCGTTTAAACCACTGCCCAACAGAAAAAACATTGTTTTGACGGACATTGAAGGGGAGAAAATCGATAATAGCATTACCGTATATTCCATAACAGAAGCCATTGAATCGTGTGATAATGAGCAAGAAAACTTTATTATTGGCGGTGGTGCAATTTATAAACAGTTTTTCGGCTTGGCACAAAAACTTTACATTACCAAAGTGTTTAAGGACTTTGATGCAGATGTTTTTTTTCCTGAAATACTTGAAAGTCAATGGGATTTAACAGAAGCATCCGAAATGATGACAGACGGAAAAACCGAACTTAATTATCAGTTTCAGGTATATGACAGAAAATTAGAAATAAGTAATTTGTAAATCCGGGATTTCCGGTTTCCCTGTCATTCTCAAATAGATTTTAAAAATGGTAATCACATCCTTATTGCAATAGCTCGCAATGCGGGGTAAATCTTTCTCTTTCCAATACACTCCGGCAACCTGACTTCCGTCGATATCATCTTTGGGGGTTGGAATATTAAATATGGCTGCCAATAATTCCAAGGAGGTAAAGTTTTTATAATCGCCAAATTTCCACATTTCCATGGTATCCAAGAAGGAAGTTTCCCAGGGTTTTTTCCCTGTAACATTTAATAAGTGAGGAAGTTGAATTCCATGTACCATCATGCGTCGGGCAATGTATGGAAAATCGAACTCTTTTCCGTTATGGGCACATACAAACCAATTGTTTCTGAAGATTTTATTGTTCAAAAGTGACGAAAATTCATTTAGGATGATGCTTTCGTCATCGTTTGCAAATGACTTGATTTTAAAGGCATTTTCTCTGAAATAACCAATGGAAATACAAATTATTTTACCGAATTCCGAATAAATTCCCGCTCGTTGATACAAGGTTTCTGCCGTATCTCCTTCTTTTTGAGTAAGACGTTCGGCTTTTTTATTCCATAAGGTTTTAAAAGGTTCGGGTACTTCCTCATATTCGGAATACTGTGGTACCGTTTCAATATCTAAAAACAGAATGTTTTCAATGGGAATGCCTGCCATGGTAAAATGTTTTTCAAATGTATAGTTTATTTTAATTCTGACAAAGATTTGTTGTAATTTTACCTGCATGTTAAATTTAAAGACGCTCTTGGGGTTTTGTTTTCTAATATTACTGTGGTCCTGTAAAAAAGATACCGATACGCAGTCCCCAAGCATAGTGATTAATGCCCCAGGTGTAAATGCATCCTTTTCTGTTATGGACTCTATGCATTTGAACATTCAAGTTTCCGACAATACCCTTGTGAAATGGATTAAGGTCAGTTTGGTGAATGAAAATCGAATTCCGGTAGTGAATGAATTGGATTTTCAACCCAATGCAGCCATATTTATCGTTGACAAGTGGTATGGCATCCATAATGTTTCATTGAATACGGGTATTTATTACCTCTCGGTGATGGCTTCCGATGGAGTGAATCAAACATCATCGTATCACCCAGTTTACATCACGGGAATTCCTCAAAAGCTCATGGGAATTATTGGAATTACTAAAAATCTAAATCAGATCCATATTATAAAAGCGGATAGTGCTTCGCTTCAACAAAACTTAGTGACTTCTAACAGCGATCTTATTGTGAGCGCGGTGAACTCAAACTGCCAGCTCTTATTTTGGGGTGGCAAATACAGTTTGCCATTAGCGGCTTTTGATCTCGCTCAACAACAAAATCAATGGACGCTTTCCAATCAAGCATCTCCTCCGTTTCCTTATTTCGAAAACCTATATTTGGCACCTAATAATTTGCTATATATTAGTTTTAATAATGGGGATTTAAAGGGGTTTACGTCAAGTGGTTCGCAAGTTTTTACGGCAAGCAGCATCGAAACCAATTGGATACCCACAATTACATTTCTCCATGGTTCTTATTTAATATGTGATAAAAAGAGCATGTTAGGACAACAGGATAAAGTTTGTGTGTACACCCTTTCCACCGGATATTTATTACAGCAATTACCCTTAAATGCATTTTCCACAGTGGGCATGGCCACCAAAGCCCCCAATTTTGTGTATTTGATTGGAAACGAGAATGCGGTGGGTGCTATCAAGCTCTATAGTATTGTCAATAATTCCTTTGCCAATGTCGCTACTGCATTCAATCAAGCCATTACCCGGGTGGAGGTATTGGATCAAACTCACCTTTTGATTGCAGGAACAAACGATGTTTTTGTGTTTGATATGATTTCAGAGTCGCTTAATGCCATCATTACCGGTAAAACAGCACGTCAAATAAGAATCAATAGTCTAAACAATGATATTTATTTGGCCGGACCCACCTCCATAGAAGTGTATTCTTGGCCGGGGCTTTCAATGCATAACCCTATTGCTTTTTCCGACACCCTCACCGACTTTCATCTGCTTTACAATAAATAGTGGAGATCATGGATAGCCTATTGCTTACCGAAGATGGGTCGCATACCCTTCAGCACGCGGCATTAAAAGAAAATTACCATTCCATTCATGGTGCCATAAATGAATCTGTGCATATTTTTATTCAAGCAGGACTCCAGTCTTGCTCGCATGGACATCATCCTCTGCAAGTATTGGAAATCGGTTTTGGAACCGGCTTAAATGCCTTTCTTACTTTGCATTATGCCCAAACAGAAAAAGCGTATATTCAGTATTTAGGGTTTGAACCCTTTCCCATTTCTGTATCCACCGCTCAAAAACTCAATTATCCCGATTTGATTTCGAGTTGCTATAGAAATGATTTTCTTTTGCTACACCAAGAACCATGGAATCAAAAGATTGAATTCCCACCCTATTTCAGTTTCCAAAAAATTCAAGGGCAAATTCAAATGGCAAGCCTTGATGATGATATTTTTGATGTTGCATATTTTGATTCCTTTAGTCCCGAAGTTCAACCCGAAATGTGGACGGAAGCAATTTTTATGAAAATCTTTCGTGCCCTAAAACCCCAAGGCATTTTGGTAACATACTGTGCCAAAGGAATGGTAAAAAGAGCCTTGTCCGCTTGTGGATTCAGTATTGAGCCCTTGCCCGGACCCAAAGGGAAAAGAGAAATTACCCGCGCCAGAAAACCGTAAAGACAGTAGACCGAAGCTTGAAGACGGGTGTAGGTCCTCTGCTTAACGTAGCATCCGCTACGTCAAAGCATCATGTAGCATTTGCTACTCTTTGGCTATGGCTAGAAGAAACCCCAATCGGCTTAAGCTCTAGCCTAAGTGGTATTAGCGAGCGTCCCGCTTAAGGTATTAGATTTTCATCCATTTACTTCGCAAAACCATAGTGCATTTGTGTACCCATCTCCGCTCGGAAGGCTGAGGTATAAGTAATGCCCAAGCTTGCCGACCTCTAAACCGCTACCTATCATTTACTAAGATAAAAAGGTGTTTTTTAAATGCGAATTTTTGTAATTTTGTAAAAAACAGAGAATGCATACCTTAACTTTTAAAACTCGGCTTAACAGCAATATGCTTCACCTTTTCAATATTAACGATTTTATTGGAAAAGAGGTAATAATTTCTATTATTGAATGGCCAGAAACAAGTCAGCAAAAAAAGAAAAAGAAATGGAATTACTTAGGGGCTGTTGAATTGAATAATAAAATTGACCATATAAATATCAGAGATATTGCTTATGATTGATATTTTAATCGACACCAATGTTCTTTTGTATTCGTTTGATAAAACTTCCATTTTTCATGCTCAATCCAAAGCTCTATTGCAAAATGAAGAAATGAATTTATTCATTACTACTAAGAACATTTCAGAACTTTTCGCGGTATGCTCAAAATTAAAAATTGAGTTTTCAAAGACTTTTGGTTTCTATCAAGAATTAAAAGAAAACGTTACCATTTTAAAACCAACAGATCAAAGCTTGTTTCATTTTGAAACATTATTACAAAAATACAACCCAATTGGAAACCAAGTGTATGATACTGAGATTGTTTCTATTATGCTTGCCCATGATTTAAAAAACATTGCAACTGCTAACATTGGTGACTTCAAAGATTTTAGTGAAGTTGAAATATTGGAAATAAAATCAAATTAGGATTCCACTTTTCACTTTCCCGTGTTTGACCCAGTTTGGCGTAGCATCAGCTACTATATTAAAACGACGAAGGCACAGCCTTCGCCGAGCAGGGGAACCCAAAGTTTATAAAAAGGGGCACTAAGAGAAATTCTATGTGGCTTGATTACCATAGTTGCTATGCAAATGTCTAAAAATTCCACCGACACAGTTTATTAAGCCGAAAACTTTTCACTTTCCCACTTTTTACTTTTCACTTTTTTCGCTTTCCACACTCAAAGACATCCATTTCCATAAGTATAATTTTAAACACCAAGCGTTAAATCGTTTGGAATTTGGGGGTAAATGCCTAAAAAGAACGTTAATAAGTTGTAAATTGGTAATCTACGTATAAAGTTGTGCTAACTTTATCGGCTCAAAACTTTTTCCATGAAAATTAAAAAATCTGTTGTAGCTGTTCCGCTAATATTGTTTCTGGCTTTAATCACCATAAGCTGGGGTTCGGGTGGGCACAGTAAAATAAGTCAGAACGCCTCTCTTTCTTTTATTCAAGAAATGAGTCAATTCAACTCTTGGACGGCTTATTTAGCATTGCATTCCCCTGATCCTGATACGGCTTCACCCAAAACAAAGCATTATATCGACATTGATGCCTATGCTATTTTTAACTCCACAGGCAGGATTCCACAAACTATCGATTCCATGAATACCATGTATGGGGCATCCACCGTTACCGGCAATGGCATCGTACCTTGGGCTACCAAAACGGTTTTCGATTCTCTGAAGGCCTGCATGCAAAGAGGAGATTGGGCTAAAGCCATAGATTATTGTGCCGAAATGTGTCATTATGTTGCGGATGCGCATCAACCATTGCATCTCACTGCTAACTATGACGGGCAGAACACCAATAATTCCGGAATACACTCACGCTACGAATCCAGCATGATAAGTCAATACACTTCTCAGATTATTTATTCCGGCGATACCGTAATCGAAATTCAAAATGTAAACCAATATATTTTTAATTACATCTATGCCAATTATAAATACAAAGATTCGGTTTTGTTGGCAGATACCTATGCTAAAACCATCAGCTCCAATACCAGCTCTACACAATATAAAGCTGCCCTTTGGGATAGAACCAAGACTTTTACCATCATGTTGTTTAAAAATGCCTCTCATGCCATTGCTGAACTTTTATATACCGCATGGAAGCAAGCCGGAAGCCCTATTCTTCCAAATGTTTCCGTTGCGGAACATGGATTCGAGAGTCACTTACATCTACAAACCCAACCCAACCCCTTTGTGGATCAAGTAAAAATCAGCTATACCTTATCCGAAAGCTCACCGCTGGAGTTGAAGGTCTTCGATTTACAAGGAAAACAAATTGCCATCCTGGAAAACAGTATGCAAGCAGCCGGTATGCATCAAGTAGATTGGAATGCTTCCTCTATGCCCAAAGGCATGTATATTGTTTCAATGAAAACCATACATGGAACCCAGGCAGTGAAAGTGATTAAAGAATAAGTTTTAAGAGGGAAAGGAATCTTCCCTTGTCATTGGTAGTGAAGCGACGCAATCTCCCTTTCATTCCCTGCAAAGAGACCTATTCTGAATTGTAAAGGAATCTCCCGTTTAGATTGCTTCAGTCGACATCTCGATTTACGAATAGCCAAAAGAAAATTCCTTCAGCCGAGATGTCAACTTCGCAATGACGAAAGAATTTGCTTCAACCAACATGTAGTCTTACCAATGACGTATTAGCCAAGATGTCGTCTTCACTATGACGGAAAGAAGGTTGTTAATCCCATGAAAGTATTTCTAACCGCAATTACTATCCTCCCCTCACCGTCTCGGCATTTTTATTTACTTTTGTATTGAAAACACACACATGAATAAAAATTTGGATGCCAATACCGATCATTTAAGTTCTCAAGAAAAGGAGTATGAGAGTTACATTCGCCCTTCCGATTTTGATAACTTTTATGGACAAGGGCAAGTGGTGGAAAACCTCAAGATATTTGTACAAGCTGCCAGCCAAAGAGGCGAAGCATTGGATCATGTATTGCTTCATGGACCTCCGGGCTTAGGCAAAACCACCCTATCATACATCATTGCCAAGGAACTGAACGTGAACATTAAGGTTACTTCCGGCCCGGTTTTGGATAAACCCGGCGAACTTGCCGGTTTACTCACCAACCTTGAAACCAACGATGTCTTGTTTATCGATGAAATCCACCGACTTTCACCCGTGGTGGAGGAATACTTATACTCGGCCATGGAAGATTATAAGATTGATATTCTGATTGATACCGGCCCCAATGCCCGAAGTGTTCAAATTGCCTTAAATCCATTTACTTTAATTGGTGCCACTACCCGTTCGGGTTTGCTTACGGCTCCATTACGCTCCCGATTCGGTATCAATTCCCGATTGTCGTATTACGATACCACCACCCTGAACAAAATCATACACCGTGCCTCCGGAATTTTAAATATTACCCTCGACGATAATGCTTCCATTGAAATTGCACGCCGCAGCAGAGGAACCCCGCGTATAGCCAATTTATTGCTTCGCAGGGTCAGGGATTTTGCGCAAATTAAAGGCAACGGACACATCGACTTAAACATTGCCAAGTATGCTTTAAATGCCTTGAATGTGGATCAGCATGGTTTGGATGAAATGGACAATAAAATCCTCTTATACATTATCGAGAAATTTAAAGGAGGCCCTGTGGGTATCAGCACCATTGCTACTGCCGTTGGCGAAGACCCGGGCACCATAGAAGAGGTTTACGAACCATTCTTAATTCAGGAAGGATACCTCATGCGTACGCCCAGAGGTAGAGAAGCCACCGAATCGGCCTATCGCCATCTTGGCAAACTGAAACTTCCCGACCAAACCAGTTTGTTTTAAGCATGATGTTGGATCCCGAAAATCTACCAAGTCTCAGTTCAGAAATAAAACAAAAAGCCTTGGAATTGGGTTTTGCCGATTGTGGAATGGCTCCGGCAAAACCGCTTACGGAAGAATTACCGCATTTGAAATCCTGGGTGGATCATGGGTATTTCGGAAATATGCACTATTATGGTTCTCATATCGACAATCGTATTGATCCACAAAGCGTATTGCCAAATGCCCAATCCCTTATCACGGTGGTGCTCCCTTATTTTCAAATTGAAGAACCTCAAAACAACCTTAAGTTGGCTCGTTATGCAAGGGTAAAAGATTATCACAACATCATCAAACCTTTGCTCAAGCAATTGCTCGATTTTCTCACTCAAAAAATCCCCGGACTTAATGGAAGGCTATTTTGTGATTCGGGAGCCATACTTGAAAAAGCCTGGGCCAAGCAATGCGGCTTGGGAGGCATAGGTAAAAACTCCTTATTCATTCATCCCCAAGCAGGCTCTTTTGTGTTTATCGGGGTATTGGTCATCGATGCCTTGCTGGATTATGATACTCCTTTTAGCAAAGATTTGTGTGGAAATTGCACCCAATGCCTTTGCGCTTGCCCAACCCAAGCCCTTGTGGAACCTTATGTCATTGATGTTCGGAAGTGCATTTCTTATCATACCATAGAATCGAAAGAACCCATGCCCAAGGAGTTCAAGGGGAAAATGGGCGGGTATGTATTTGGTTGCGATATTTGCCAAAATGTTTGTCCCTACAACCAGAAATTAACACCCATAGACCTCAGCAATCCTTTATTTGATGCGCAATTATCTTCGGTAAGTGCTGAGGACTTGAAGAACCTAAACTCCGAAAGGTTTAAGCAGAATTTCAGTGGTACGGCTATGGAAAGAAGCGGGTATCAAAAATTACGACAAAGCATTGATTTTATATTGGAATGAACCTGCCCCAATCCATAGAATTATTGGCTCCGGCAAAAAATGCCGAAGCAGGGAAAGCTGCCATTAACTATGGAGCCGATGCCGTATATATTGGTGCTGAGCATTTTGGTGCCCGTGCCAAAGCAGGGAATTCGGTACAAGAAATTGAAAAGCTGATTCAATATGCGCATCTTTTTAAAGCCAAGGTGTATATTACCCTCAACACCCTTTTGTTTGACGACGAAATAGAGCGCGCCATCACTTTGGCACATCAGGTATATGAAGCCGGAGCCGATGCCTTGATTATCCAAGATCTGGGTTTGCTGGAAGGCGAACTTCCTCCCTTGCCCTTATTTGCCAGTACCCAAACCCATAACTATTCTTTGGATCGCATTCAGTTTCTCGAAAACGTTGGATTCAGTAGAATCATTCTGGCAAGGGAACTTTCCTTATCCGAAATACAACACATTCGAGAAAATACACGAGGTATCGAATTGGAAACTTTTGTTCATGGTGCCTTATGTACCGCCTTAAGCGGACAATGCTATTTAAGTGCGGCTTCTTCCAAACGCAGCGGAAACCGAGGCGATTGTTCCCAATTGTGTCGCTTGCCCTATACCTTAAAAGACGCCGAAGGTCGTTCCATTCAAACCAATAAACACTTGCTTTCTTTAAAAGATATAAACCTTTCCGGGCATTTGGAGCCCTTAATTCAGGCCGGTATCAATTCTTTTAAAATTGAAGGGAGGATGAAGGATTTGGATTACATACAGAATAATGTGGCTTATTACCGCAAAAAGTTGGATCAAATTCTCTCACACAACCCCCAATTGCAAAAAAACTCTTCCGGAAGCACTCAATTTCAATTTGAACCGAATCCGGATTATAGTTTTTCGAGGGGATTTACAACTTATTTTCATGAAGGGAGAAAAGAAAATCTTGCCTCTATGCACACGCCTAAGTCGGTGGGTGAGCCTTTGGGACGCATTGCTTCGGTGGAGAAAAACTATTTTACCTTAGAAACCCCACACCCATTCCAAAATGGGGATGGCATTACCTTTTTAAGTCCAAAAGGTGCTTTTTGGGGAACTTCGGTAAATAAAACCGAGGGCAATAAGATTTTCCCAAACAGTATGCAAGACATTGAGAAAGGTTGCCAAGTCAGCAGGAATTACAACAAAGCCTTTCAAGAGGTATTGGCCAAAGATACTTCTCAAAGGCTCATTTCAGTGGAGATAGAAATAAGGGAATCGACCAAGGGGTTTTTGCTCAAAGCTTTGGATGAAGACGGTATAGAAAGCGAATGGGAATTTGAAAACCCAAAAGCGATGGCACAGCAAGCGGAATTGGCCCTTGCCAATATAGAGAAACAATTGATGAAATCGGGAGGGACTCATTTTAAGGTTAGCAAAATAAGACAGGAACTCAAGTCAGCCTATTTTTTACCCGTTTCTACCCTGAACGAAATGCGTCGAACCTTGTTGAACCACCACACCTCGGTTCGGCTTAGCCAATATGTCCGCAACTTAAAGCCCCTCGAGAAAAATACGATTCCTTATCCGAAATCTCAAATTGATTTTAGGGGCAACATACTGAATTCAAAAGCAAGCGCTTTTTACAAGCGTCATGGGGTTAAGCAGCTCGAAAACGGGTTTGAGTTGAATTCCTCTCCTTCGGATGATATTATTTTTACCAGCCGTTATTGCCTGAAGTTTGAATTGGGAAGCTGTCCAAAGCAGAAAAACCAAGCTCAAGAATTTCCGGAACCTTGGGTTTTGTCCGACCAAACCCATCACTATATCCTCAGTTTCGACTGTAAGGCTTGTTTGATGCATTTGCATAAGGGGAAATGAAATTTTCACTGATGTGCATGAAAATCTGTATTAACCCAAATTCCGTTTTAGAGAAATACAATAGACCTAAAGCAAGCAAGTATTCAATATTGTCAATTGAAGTGTTTAAAATCTGAAAAAATGATGCGGAAACGACGAAGCAAATGTAGTTCTCGAAATTCTTCAGAACATTTGCTATGTCGGGCTTATCCCAATTAATGCATTGGTTTGTGCCTCCTCTTGCATCATTAGTGATTAACAATATTTATGGTTTTAACTTTCAATTTAGGGCTTTGTCGTTTCTGCATTCCCCACCTTTTTACCTATTTTTGCAGATTATACTTTTTTGAAGCATTTTTTAATCCGTGGTACTTAAACAATCCTTAGCCGGTCGACGACTTATCATCACCGCCATATTTTGGTCGGTTGGTTTTATTTTTATTCTGCGATTGATTGTTTTACAACTGATTGACGATTCATTTATCATTTCAGCCAATAAAAATGTACTTAGGGAATTAACCGTGTATCCACCCCGAGGATTGATTTACGACAGAAACGGAAAGCTGCTTACTTATAACGAAGCCATTTACGATTTAATGGTCATTCCAAAGCAAATTAGGGATTTCGACACCACGGATTTTTGTAAAATGCTGAGCATAACCAAAGAAGAATTCAAAAGTCGATTTTCGAAAGCCTATTCGTATTCTCCCTACAAAGCCTCGGTATTCGAAAAGCAATATTCCAAAGAAGAGTATAGCTTTATAGAAGAAAAATTGTATAAATATCCGGGATTCTACTTTCAATCCCGAACTTTGCGTAAATACCCTTTGCCCATTGCGGCTCATACCTTGGGGTATATTGGCGAAGTGGACAATGCGGCCGTTGAAAATGGTTCTTACTATAAACCGGGAGATTATATTGGCATCAGTGGCATAGAAAAATCATACGAAGAGGTATTAAGAGGGAAAAATGGCTGTACCATTATGATGGTGGATAACTTAAATAGGGTAAAAGGCAGTTTCAGAGAAGGTTTGTACGATACCATTCCCATACCGGGCCAGAACTTATACTCCTCCCTGGATGCAGATCTTCAGGTGTATGGTGAGCTGCTTATGAAAAACAAAAGAGGCAGCATCGTAGCCATTCAGCCTTCAACCGGGGAAATTTTAGCCTTGGTTACCAGCCCTTCGTACGATCCCAACCTTTTGGTAGGCAGGGTGAGGACTCAAAACTATGTGAAATTGCTTCAGGACCCTGTTAAGCCATTGTTTAACAGAGCCTTAATGGCAAAGTATCCGCCGGGTTCCACCTTTAAATTGGTCAATGCCTTGGTAGGTTTACAAGAAGGAGTACTGACGCCATCCACGGCATTTTCTTGCGAGCGGGGATTTCACTTTGGGGGCATCAATGTAGAATGCCATCCGCATCCTTCTCCATTGGACTTAATGCATGCCATTGCCGTTTCATGCAACGCCTATTTCTGTCGGGCTTTCCGTGCCATGATTGACAATCGAAAATATGCATCGGTTAAAGAAGCCTATGATGACTGGCGTAAATATGTTACCAGTTTTGGGTTAGGAGAGCATTTGAATAGCGATTTAACCAGTGAGTTAAGGGGCAATATCCCTACTTCTAACTTTTATGATAAGTATCATGGGCAAAACCGTTGGAAATCGCTTTCCATTATCTCATTGGCTATCGGGCAAGGAGAAATTGGCATTACGCCTTTGCAATTGGCAAACTTAGCCGGCATTTTAGCCAACCGCGGATATTATTACACCCCTCATATTGTTAAGTCTATCGGCAAGCAACAAAACCCCAATCCCAAGTTTTTAGAAAAGAAGAAAACCCTGATCGATGCAAAATATTTCGATATTGTTGCCGACGCTATGCTTATGGTAGTGGAAGCCGGAACGGCCTCCAGTGCTAAAAACGATGAATATAAAATTTGCGGGAAAACAGGAACGGCTCAGAATCCCCATGGAAAAAACCACTCCATTTTTATTGCTTTTGCTCCCAAAGACAACCCCAAAATTGCCATCAGTGTGGTTATTGAAAACGCGGGTTTTGGAGCCACCTGGGCGGTGCCCATTGCCAGTTTGATGATAGAGAAATTTATCACCGGTAAGGTTACCCGAAAAGACGTGGAGGATAATATGGTAAATGCCAAAATTTATTAATCAAGATGCGCCAACGAATCAACATATTCAAAAACATCGACTGGGTCAT
Source organism: uncultured Bacteroidales bacterium (assembly GCA_964543995.1). Classification (GTDB taxonomy): domain Bacteria; phylum Bacteroidota; class Bacteroidia; order Bacteroidales; family CAIXTV01; genus CAIXTV01. Next base: position 10,259 of record CAZJBB010000002.1, on the reverse strand, counting down.
GGTATTCTTATACATGGCCATTGTTGGAATAGGTTGGATAAACATTTATGCGGCTGTCTATTCCGAAGAACACCGGAGCATTTTGGATTTTACCCATAACTCGGGAAAGCAATTTATTTGGATACTGAGTTCCTTGGTCTTGTCGCTGACCATCTTACTCATAGACCCTAAAATATTCAACACTTTTGCCTTCGTTATTTATGGGTTGAATATGATCATGCTCCTCTTGGTGATTTTTGTAGGGAGAGAGATTTCCGGATCCAAATCCTGGTTTGGGGTGGGAGATGTGGGTATACAACCGGCGGAGTTTGCCAAATTGGCCACCAGCTTGGCTTTAGCAAGATATTTAAGTGCCTTGGATGTTAAAATACAGTATAAAAAGACCAAGTTCATTACTTTTTTTATCATTCTGATACCCGTTTTATTTATTTTATTAGAAAATGATACCGGTTCAGCCTTGGTTTTTACTTCATTGATTTTCATGCTCTATCGTGAAGGTCTTTCAGGAAACATTCTGATTTTAGGGCTGATTGTGATTGTTTTGTTCTTTGCTACGCTCATGCTGGACAAATTAATTATCCTCATCATTGTTTCGGCAGTGGCTTTAATTATGTTTTGGATCATCCGAAAAAACAGGAAAATTCTCTTAATCTTGTTTGGATTGTACTTATTGACTGCCGGATTTATTTATAGTGTGGATTATGCTTTCGATCATTTGGAGCCCCACCAAAAAGCAAGAATTGAAGTATTGCTTGGCAAAGAAGTGGATCTGAAAAAAGCCGGCTATAATGTAAATCAATCCAAAATTGCCATTGGATCGGGTGGATTTTGGGGTAAAGGATTCCTTAACGGCACCCAAACCAAATACAATTTTGTTCCGGAGCAAAGCACCGACTTTATATTCTGTACCGTGGGTGAGGAATGGGGCTTTGTGGGTAGTTTTGCCTTAATTGCATTGTTTATCGGTTTAATCACCCGCATTATTTTCATTGCCGAACGACAGCGATCGGCCTTCAGTAGGATCTATGGCTACTGCTTAGCCTCGGTGCTGTTTTTCCATATTACAGTAAATGTGGGAATGACCATGGGATTGTTCCCGGTAGTTGGGATTCCTTTGCCCTTTGTAAGCTATGGAGGATCTTCCTTATGGTCTTTTACCATCATGCTGTTTATCTTTATCAAACAGGATTCCTCACGGTTGAATTTATTGTAAACAGTTTCAGTTGGTTCAACGTTTTGCCCAGGGCAGCTAATTTCCTAGCCGTTTTCACTTATTTTTCGCACCAAATCCATATTCAGAATTTCAATTTTCTTACCCTCCGTTTTAATGATGCCGTCGGAGGTAAAAGCCGACAAAACCCGAATGGCACTTTCTCTCGAAAGGCCAATCAAATCGGCCAGCTCCTGTCTCGAAAAGGGAAGTTCAAAGGTTTGATTCTCAAATATATCCTGTGATAAATACAGAAGAATATCGGCAAATCGCCCATCTGCTTTTTTATAATTTTGATTCACCATGCGGTGGGTTAAATTGAGATTTTCCTTACAGATACATTGTAAGACTTCCATGGCAAAATCACCGTTTTCTTTGATTAATTGTCTGAAAATAGAATTATCAATATAGCAGATTTTCAAATCCTCCAAGGCAGAATATGAAAAATGATTAAACTTATCGCCAAACAAAGACTGTAGTCCCAAATAGGAATGGTGTTTTACAATCTGAAGGATTTCGTTCTTGTTTTTTCGATTGGATAAATATTCTTTTACAAAACCGGTTTTGAGGTATATAATGCTTGAGTTCATGGCGCCTGCATGCAAAATAATTTCCCCTTTCTTAATGCCGGTTTCTATGCTGTTATTGTTCAGCAACTCCAATTGACTTTCTGTTAAATGCGCCACTGCACAGGATCTATCAGAACATTGGCTGCAATTAAATTTGGTTCCGGGTACATTTTGGGTGTCCATATATAGTATTAAGTGATATTCATCACAAAAATAAGTAATATTATTATATTTCTCTGCGTATTGATTCTTACATTATCCAATAAAGAATGTCACGGCATTTTTAAATTCTCAGTGCATATTAGGCTTAATTTAGCCCTGTTAAAATAAATCCAAATGAAAATTGCTATCCCCACCAACGACTATATATGGATTTCAACCTCAGCCCTTGATGCTAAATTCTTTAAGGTTATCACATTTTCAGGAGAAACCATAGTATCTGAAGCCTTTCGTAAAAAAGAAAAACATGCCATAAACAAGGATTGGAGTCTAATTAATGATTGTGATTGTATTCTTATCCATACTGAGGATGATATTAAAGAAATACCTCAATTAGAGAGCATCCAGGTATCGGAAAAAATGATTACTCAAATTGAATTGGACTTTATTCATCAAAATGTATTGAGTATCAGCAATTATACTTGTGCTCCTTAAGCCTAATAAGCTTACAGCCTTTGTATTCATTTAATTACCCATGGCATTCCAAAACAGGCGAAATCCTGCTTGCTTTTACGCTGAAAAGAACTTATGAACCTTGAATTATTTTTCGAAAAGTATAGACAAAACATCATAGGGAATCATACCCAATTCAACTCCCCCTATGGTAAACAGTCTTTAGTATATGCCGATTGGATTGCCAGTGGCAGGCTGTATGCGCCTATTGAAGAAAAGATGAAAAACGAAATTGGCCCTTTGGTAGGAAATACGCATTCGGAAGCCAGCGAAACGGGCAATGCCATGACCCTTGCCTATAAACAAGCCCAAAAAATCATTAAGGCTCATGTGAATGCCCATGAGGATGATGTAATTTTGATGAGTGGAACCGGAATGACGGGTTGCATTAGTAAACTGCAACGAATTTTGGGACTTAAACTTCCGGACAATGTAAAATCTTTTTGTAAACTATCGGAAAACCAAAAATACAACTGCTTGGAGTTCATTCAACCGGAAAACAAACCGGTGGTTTTTTTAACCCATGTTGAACACCATTCTAATCACACATCCTGGCTCGAAACGATTGCCGATGTTGTGATCCTTACTCCGGATGAAAATTTATTGGTGAATCCTCAAAGTTTGCGAGATCAATTGGAAAAGTACAAAGACAGAAAGGTTAAAATTGGTTCATTTTCAGGTTGTTCTAATGTTACCGGATACATTCCACCTTATTATGAATTGGCCGGCATTATGCACGAATATGGGGGCTTGTGTTTTATCGATTTTGCAGCTTCAGCACCTTATTTACCCATAAATATGCATCCCGAACGTCCGGAAGAATGTTTAGATGCGATATTTTTTTCCCCTCACAAGTTTTTAGGGGGACCGGGAAGTTCAGGCGTTCTGATCTTCAACAAAAAACTGTATAAAAACGAAACTCCCGACCAGCCCGGGGGTGGTACTGTGAAATGGACCAATCGTTGGGGGCAGTATAGCTACATTTCCGACATAGAAACCCGTGAAGACGGAGGTACTCCCGGATTTTTGCAAACCATTCGAGCCGCATTATGCATAGTCTTGAAAGAAGAAATGGGCATGAAAAACATGCACCTTAGAGAAAAGGAATTAATCCTCATGGCTTTTGAGAAATTTAGGAAAATCGACCACCTTCATATTTTGGCTGATAATATTGAAAATCGCTTAGGTATCTTTTCATTTTATATCGAGGGCATTCATCATAATTTAATTGTAAAGCTGTTAAACGATAGGTTTGGAATACAAGTGAGAGGAGGGTGCTCTTGTGCAGGCACTTACGGTCATTATTTGTTGGATGTGGATAAAAGACATTCTCATGAGATTACCGATAAAATTGAATCGGGAGACCTTTCCTTAAAACCCGGTTGGGTTCGTTTGTCGCTGCATCCAACCATGACCAATAAGGAATTGCTTTTTATTCTCGATGCCATTAAGCTGGTAGCCGAAAACCATACGGAATGGGGGAATGCTTACGAATATCATTGCCAAACCAACGAGTTTTACCACAAAACCATTCCTGAAAAATCAATTAAAGACTATGAACATTGGTTTAGGTTTTAATTGAAATATCGGAGTCGGCAACAAAAAAACAATTCAGCATCCTTTCATTTGAGTTGATACAAGAAATATTTTTTGTAATTTTATCGAATAACACTACTTATAAAATAGTAATTTCGGTTAAAGCTTTATTACAATAAAATCAACCAACATGAAACAAAAATCCTTCCTATTATTATCATGAAGGTATTTACTTTTTGTTGGCTAGTAATGTTGACAATTGGAGTTAAAAGTCAAAACCTTGTCCCTAATCCAAGTTTTGAAGATTTTATTACCTGTCCTACCCAACAAGGTGAAATTTTCTATGCTGTGCCTTGGTTTGCAGGAACGAAAGATTACTATGGAAATTTGTCAAGTTCAACAGATTACTACAATTCTTGTAATAATTTTATTAATGGGTTATTTGGAGTTCCGAGCGTTGCATTTGGAAACCAGTATGCTAAGACCGGAAATGCCTATGCAGGTTTTATTTTTTGGAGACCTGTAGCTTATAGCGAATATTTAGAAGTAAAATTAATTCAACCCCTTGATTCCGGTAAGAAGTATTGCATAGAATTTTGGGTAAACAATTCCGGTTTTGAATGGGCTATTGATGCAATAGGTTTGGTATTTACCGATGATAGTTTGATAACTACCGGAGCCACCCCCATAATTATGACTCCTTCAGTTGAAAATCCTGCTGGGAACATTTTAGCGGACTCAACGAATTGGATTGCTATTTCAGGGTATTACATTTCAAAAGGAGGAGAGCAATTTATTACCATTGGTTGTTTTTTAGACAATGTTGATATTAATTATCAAGCATGCACTAATATTAATCACCCTGTCGCCTATTACTTAGTTGATGATGTAAGTGTTGTGAATTGTGATCCGGTAAATCCAGTTCCCGATGGTAGTATCAGTGTGCACCCCAACCCCGTGGCAGATGAACTTACCTTAGAGGCCAAATGGAATACCTTTCCTATTTCTTATGATATTTATAATGCCATTGGGCAATTGCTGTATAAAGGAGAAATGCAGGAAAAGCAAATTTTGTATACAGCCTCATATTCACCAGGGGTGTATTTCATACGGTTTAATTATAATGGAAGGTTGATTTATAAGAAGGTGGTAAAGGAGTAATAATTCAATAAAATTAAAATGAAACAAAAATCTATTCTGTTCTGGGCAATTTTTACTTTAGCTTTCCCACTTGAGAGTATTAAAGCCGAAAAATGCAATTTTACTAGGATTACCGAAAACAATATTAGCATAGATGTTGTAAATACCGCCCGTATTTTGCTCGATTATGACCCCGATGAAAATCGGGTACAGTATGCCCCCATCCACCCCAATCATTTTCAGATTGGGTTACAATATTATCCCAATCCGGCACAAAATGCCTTTACCATCGAGTTTAGTAATTATCATGAGGAAATCCCTGTAAATATTGAAATATACAATATGCTTGGGGAATTGGTTAAAAGTGTGAATACGCAGTTAAAGTCTGCAATTATAATTAATACTAAGGGACTTAAGAATGGGTTATACTATTTCAGAGTGAATTCTGAAAAACAAGAACTTGGGTATGGAAAAATTGTAATAAGCCGTTAGTTTTTACAATTGAAAAAAATATTTATTCTAGTATTTATTTTAGCTGTTTCTTCAGCTAATTCTCAGAACCTTGTCCCGAATCCAAGTTTTGAAGATTTCATTACCTGCCCTACAATGCAAAGTGAAATTTACTACGCTGTGCCTTGGTTTGCCGGCATGACAGATTTCACCGGTAATCTATCTAGTTCTACCGATTATTATAATTCATGTAATAATTCTATTAATGGGTTCTTTGGAGTTCCAAACATATTGTTTGGAAATCAATTTGCTAAGACTGGAAATGCTTATGCCGGTTTTATTTTTTGGGAGCAAGAAGTGCCTTATCGTGAGTACTTAGAAGTAAAATTAATTCAACCCCTTGATTCTGGCAAAAAGTATTGCGTGGAATTTTGGGTAAACAATTCAGGGTTTAAATGGGCCATTGATGCCATCGGCTTAGTATTTACTTCAGATAGCTTAATTACGCTCAGTTCAACCCCTATACTCCTAACCCCATCCATTGAAAACTCGGTTGGCAATATTTTAAATGACACTATAAACTGGGTTCCAATTTCAGGAGCCTATATTGCAAAAGGTGGAGAGCAATTTATCACCATTGGATGTTTTTTGGATAGCAGTGAAGTTCAGCATATTGCAATATCTAATGCTTCTTTGCATGATGCGTACTATTTAGTAGATGACGTCAGCGTAGTAAATTGCGAGCCTATAATTCCCACTCCCGATGGCAGCATCATAGTATATCCCAATCCCGTGGCAGATGAACTTACCATAGAGGCCAAATGGAATACGCTTCCTATTTCTTATGATATTTATAATGCCATTGGGCAATTGTTGTATAAAGGTGAAATGCATGAGAAACAAACTTTATACACTTCGGGTTATGCGCCCGGGGTATATTTCATACGGTTTAATTATGATGGAAAGTTGATTTATAAGAAGGTGGTAAAGGAGTAACGTTTAACCTTTAAGAATTATTTTATAACCCCAAGGATGTTTTTTCGTTTTTTCAACTCATAATTTGTACTTCTGCCACCCGCCGGTTCTTTTTGTAATATCTCTTTGTTTATCAAATCATTAATATCCCGTATAGCGGTGTCTTTTGAGCAATTTCCAAGCTTCGCCCATTTCATTGAGGACAGCTTACCTTCAAATCCATCCAGTAATTTCTTTATTTTTGTTTTCTGTCTCTCGTTTATTACTGTTTTTGAATGCTTATTCCAAAAATCCGCTTTACTTAAAACTCGTATCAAAACTTTATCGGTTGATTTTAATGCCGAGATTAAACAACCCAACATAATCGTTGCAGATTATGCAACGATTAAGGGCTTTATTCGTTGCATAAGGCTCTTCGAAGATTTGATTTAGAAAAAAAGCGCTTAAATCCATAAAAGAGGGAACCCCAAATAGGGTTCTACTGTTTTCATGGGTAAATTCAGCCATTTCGTTATAAATTCGGCGCTAAATAGCTGAGACATTGAATTGTTGCGTATCTTTTATTATGTTTGTAATATAAAACCATTGCAATATGGACATTAAAATTACCCGAAATCAAACCGCCGACATCCTAAAAGGTCTGGCTGTCATTTTCATGATACAAATTCATATCATGGAAAAATTTGCTTCAGCAGAAGTAAGCAATTCCCTTTTCGGTAACATCACATTCTTTCTTGGCGGGCCTTTTTGTGCACCGGTTTTTATTGCCGTGATGGGGTATTTTCTGGCCAATTCACAAAAATCGTTTGGGTATTTTCTAAAAAGAGGGGTGCTGCTGTTTCTTTTGGGGATATTATTGAATATGGGTCGCACCTTGCACCTTTTCATTGCTATATTTCAGGGTAAATTCGATTTCGATCCCTTGTTTTATATTTTCGGGGCAGACATTCTTCCTTTGGCCGGTTTGAGTATTATTTTATTAGGATTTCTAAGGTTGATATCAAAAAGAAATCTCTTTTTATATATTCCGGTCTTTCTCGCATTCGCCACCTTAGACGGCCTAATCAATACCGATAATTTAACCCATGGATTTTATTGGGGTTTTATCCTTGGCGATTTTGACCACACCTATTTTCCGCTCATTCCTTGGTTTTCTTACGTATTAGCAGGATATATATTCAAAATCCTGTACGATAGATTTTCCGAAGAGCTGTTTCCTTTTAGTGGTTTAACCTGGACCTTGATTTTTTTAATATTAGCCCTTATTGTCATATTCGCCAATTTTGCTTTTAAGTTATCCATCAATTTGGATCGCTATTATCACCATCACACTTTTTTATTCATTTTATGGGTGCTTGGGTTTATGCTCATTTACGCTCTGTTTATACGCTATCTTTCAAATAATATGGGTGACACCTATCTTATGAAATTCATCGCCTGGACAGGCCAACAAGTTACGGTGATTTATGTGGTGCAATGGCTTTTAATCGGAAACATTGCTACCTCTATTTACCAAAGCCAAGACCTTTTATCCAGTGAGCTTTGGTTTGGTGGAATTGCTATCACCTCTTGTTTAATTGCCTTTGGTTACCAGAAAATTCAAGAAAAAAGAAAAGTTCAGGAAGAAGGCTTGATATAATCCTCTTTCTTTTTTATAATTTTATGACCGAGAAGAATAATCTTCAACAAGGAAAGATCGTAATCAGCAAATAGTTATGTTTAAATATTTTTTGATTTTATTAGCATTATTAGTAAATTTTAATTCAACAAAAGGGCAAGCATTTTCAATTGACACAAGTTTTCATTTAGAATACAATTTTTACGCACCACCAAATTCTCCAAATGTTTACGGAATAATACTTGAACCCGATAATAAAATGACAATTTATGGGGATTTTTATGATATTGGTCGATCACCCTACATTGCCCGTTTTTTTTTACTGGGGAATTTGACCATTCTTTTTATAACAATGATGTGGTAATGTCTGTTGAAGTTGCATTTTTAGCAGCTGGGAAATATTATTTTGGATATTATGGTGAGCATGAAAAGAATAATTACAATGGAATTCGAGATACAATTTGGCAAAACAACGTTCGCACCGATAATATATGCGATATTTTTTATTTTGCAACTGTTTTCCCTGATTTTACTATTTACACAGGAACTGAAGGGAATTGCTCCCAAGCAGATGCCAAAACACGTTATTTTAAGAAGTTTTTACCTGATGGTCATATGGATACGAATTTCAGGCACAATACAAATGGAACTGTAGGTTGGACTGTCAGATATTCCGACACACAGCTTTTGTTATCTAGTCAATACCAAAATGGTTTTACCATGTACGATACAATTCCCCGGTACAAACTTTGTCGCATTGATACGAGTGGGGTTTTGGATACCGGATTTATAAGTATAATAACTCCGGATACAAGTAACACACCCTACCCTAGAATTATATATCCATTATTTATTCAACCGGATGGGAAAATAATTTTATCAGGATTAATGAAAGTAATGGGTTGTGCCGATACGTTACAACTTATTCGTCTTATGCCCAATGGAATGTTAGATACCACTTTTAATAACCATAACAATATTCAGCATGTTATTTACCAAAACGAGATAGTAAAAACCATAACCCAGACCTCTGACGGGGGATATTTAATGGGGGGATTATTTCTTTCGTATCAGGGTTATCCCCGTAAGAACATTGTAAAAACGGATGCCAACGGTTTTATTGATACCAATTATTTCCAAACAGGAGGGATAGATTCCATTATCTATAATCCCAATTATACCTGGGCACCCCGAGTTAACAAAATTGTGCGTGATAGTCTAGATCGGTTTTATATTATGGGAAATTTCTCAAAGTACAACAATCAGGTGGTAAACCCCATCATCAGGGTCTTTGGGATGAGTGCAGGAATAAGGGAAGAACAGGAGAAGATAAATTTCACCCTTTTTCCAAACCCCGCCACAGACAACATTACCCTTCGGCTCAATAAGCCAACAAACAAGAGCACGCTCCGCTTATATGATATTTCGGGTCAATTGCTGAAAGCAATTTCAGGTGTTAACCTGAAAGATGGATATTCACTTTCTTTAAACGGCCTGAGTCCGGGGTTTTATGTGCTAAATATACAAAATGAAACCGGGCAGTCAGGCAGTTGCAAAATAATTAAAACAGGAGAGTAAACTTGAGACATAAAGTAAACAGCATTAGAAATACCTTGGATAGGAGAAGGCAAGCCAATTTTTTCTAGCCTGAAAATTGTATACGGTGAGCATAGAAGTCCCCCTTTACCGTTAAAACAAACATCTTTTTAACTGCGAAATCGATGTGTAGCTGACTCCATAATCTGAAACAGTATAATTTACAAAATCAAGGGTAATACCTAAGGTGCCGCCAGCCCACATATTTCCTAAGGTATTTAAACCAGTTTTATAATGGTGAGCGTTTTATATCAATTTGAATTTTATAATCATCCAATTGAATTATCCTAAAATGCCGATGTAATAGATGTTTAGTGCAATTGAGCAAAGCAAAATTGGACCCCTATTACATATATACAATCGGTATTATTATTAGAAGTAATTGTTGCAAATTGAATTCCCTCCTGACTTCGTCAAAGATTCACCCTGAAAATTGCAGAAGAAATTTTCAGCAAATGGCTTAGCATTCAATTTGACTTTTGGAGTTTAGAAT
>CAZJBB010000001.1:0-77780 GCA_964543995.1 uncultured Bacteroidales bacterium | reverse complement strand
CACTTGACCTCCGAAAAAGAATGCAGGAAGCATTATCAGGTGGAGGAGAGAAAGCCATAGAAAAACAAAAAGCAACCGGTAAACTCACAGCTCGTGAACGTATCATTACCTTGCTTGATAGTAATTCATTTCAAGAATACGACTTGTTTGTTGAACATGCAGGTAAGGATTTTGATATGGACAAGAAGTATCTTCCCGGAGATGGTGTAGTTACCGGTACCGGTACCATCAGTGGACATCCGGTGTGTATTTATGCACAGGACTTTACGGTGGCCGGAGGATCTTTAGGATACATGCATGCCAAGAAAATCGTTAAAATCATGGATCATGCCATGAAAATGAAAGTTCCTTGTATTGGGATTAACGATTCGGGAGGTGCACGTATTCAAGAAGGAGTTAACTCCTTAGCCGGATACGGAGATATTTTTTATAGAAACACCCAAGCCTCAGGAGTGATTCCGCAAATTTCTGTTATTTTGGGTCCATGTGCCGGTGGAGCCGTGTATTCTCCTGCCCTCACCGACTTTGTGTTTGTGGTAGATAAAATCTCCAAAATGTTTATCACCGGACCCGAAGTAATAAAAACGGTGTTGGGAGAAGAAATTTCCATGGAAGAACTGGGGGGTGCTCGAGTTCATGCCGAAATTACCGGAAATGCGCATTTTTTCTCTGAAAGCGAAAAAGTATGTTTCGATCAAATAAAAAGACTGTTTTCTTATATTCCTTGGAATAACGAGAAAAAAGCAGATGCTTTTCCCCCTAAGTCGCCCAAAATTAAGCTCTATAAAATCGACGAAATATTTCCAACCAATCCAAAACAACCTTACGATGTTCGAAGCATTATCAAAGCCATTTGCGATGATTCTGATTTCTTCGAAGTACAGGAACTTTTTGCGCCCAATATTGTCATTGGATTTGCCCGTTTGAATGGTCAAACCATTGGCTGTGTTGCCAATCAACCCATTGCATTGGCAGGTGTGTTGGATGTGGATTCTTCCGATAAATCCGCTCGTTTTATTCGTTTTTGTGATGCCTTTAATATTCCTCTGGTAACCTTAGTTGATTTACCGGGGTATTTGCCGGGAATCGATCAAGAACACGCCGGAGTTATTCGTCATGGAGCAAAAGTTTTATATGCGTATTCCGAAGCTACCGTTCCTAAGATGACGGTAATCTTACGAAAAGCTTATGGAGGAGGGTATATTGCCATGTGTTCTCACCATTTAAAAGCCGACTTTGTCTTTGCTTGGCCTTCTGCCGAAATTGCCGTAATGGGACCTGAAGGAGCTGCAAATATTATTTTCAAAGCCGAAATTGCCGCCGCCGAAAATCCGGAAGAAATGCGTAAAAAAAAGATTGCAGAATATAAAAAGAAATTTGCAAATCCTTATGTTGCTGCTGCTTATGGCTATGTAGATGCAGTGATTGACCCCAGTGAAACCCGTCATTTTTTAATTCATGGACTGAAAATTTCTCAAAGCAAGAATGAAAACCGTCCAACAAAAAAACATGGAATACCTCCTTTCTGAGAAAGGAATATTTATAATTTGATATTTGAATGGAAGAAAACAGCATAGATATTAACGAAGGTGGGTATTTGAACATTGATAATGTTCGTTATAAAACCAACCTTACCAAAATGCATTTAAGCCGTAAGCCATATGTTCCGGTGGATCCTAAGGTGGTTTTTTCCTTTATTCCCGGTACCATTGTAAAGGTATATGTTAAAGTAGGCGATAAAGTTAAAAAAGGCGACAAACTGATTGTGTTTGAAGCAATGAAAATGAATAATGAGCTCATGGCTAGCATGAATGCTGAAATAAAAACGATTCATATTCAGGCAGGAGAAAGGGTAATTAAAAATCAACCCTTGATAGAGTTCAAATAAGTCTAAATTGATTTTCGTATTAAACCTCTAGGATAATATTGTCCTAACCCTCCTTTAATCAATATATCGCTCAAATCGAGGTCAAAAAAGACGGCTTAGCATCCTACTAAGTTTTAATTGTCTTTTATCCTTTATTTGTTTTTTCAATAAAAGCCAACAATTCTTCTCTGCCTCTTTTGGTTTCAGCCGAAGTAATAAATAATTCAGGCAATTCTACCCACCATTGATGTAGGAAATTTTTATATGCTTCAATGTTTTTCACCAATAAAGTTTCCGATACCTTATCGCACTTGGTGAAAACGAGTGAAAAAGGAATCCCATTTTCCCCCATCCAGTTAATAAATTCGATATCAATTGGTTGAGGTTTTAACCGTATATCAATCAGCATAAAAACATTGGTAAGATATTCTCTTTTAAGGATATACTGAGAAATAATACTTTCCCAGCGTGCTCGTGTTTTTTTCGAAATTCTGGCATATCCAATTCCCGGTAAATCAACAAGCATCCATCTTTCATTGATTTGAAAAAAATTGACCAGCTGGGTTTTCCCAGGGGTAGAGGATGTTTTAGCCAAGTTCTTCCTAAGGCATATTGAATTAATAAGAGATGACTTTCCGACATTCGAACGACCTACAAATGCATACTCTTGGTAATTGTGTACTGGGAACTTTTTAGGATCGCTACAGCTTATTATAAATTCGCTTTTCAAAATAGGGGATTAATATGATAAATGACGGTCCTTTTTCTCCTGATAAATATCGCTAACTTTGATCATGATTCCGGTTTCTTCTACTTCTCCGAAATGATGATTAATGGTAGTGCCAAAGGTTTTCATGGTGCCTGACAAATTCATGTAAATATTGACCAAGGGGGGGATGTTTTCGCCCATACTCCTGATTTTTTGAACCAATATTTTATAATCTTCATCATAACTCTTTCCATTAAACATAAACTCAAGGATTGCCCTTTCAGTTTTTAATTGAACGGGGTCTTCCGGAGTAAGAAGCTTGTCGGGATCGGGGAAGTGTTTTTGTAAGAAAAATAAAATGATATCCCGTGCAAAACTATTATAATGCTTAAACATAGTCATTTTTCCAAAAAAGTACTGGACGTCCGGATTTTCAACCAAGATGGCTCCCAGTCCATCCCAAATATTATCCAACGAATACATGCCCCTTCGAATGTTATTTTGAGGTTGGTATTGGGGTTGCACAAAAGAGCGTCCTAATTCAACTCCCAAGGGTAAATATTCGTCAATAAATTGATCGGAAAACTTAAATAATTCTGAGGTTGGGGTTTTGACCTCTCCTGTTTCATCTCTCTTTAACTCTTTACCATGAATAAAACGATAACCACCCACAATTTCCTTGTCGTTTGGATTCCATACTATCAATTGTTTGAAGGCAGGGGAATTGGTGTCGTAATGGTCAATGTCCACCTTCTTTCCTGTGCCGCCACCTGCATCTCTAAAGGTCAATTCTCTTAATCGCCCTAACTCTGTTATGAGGTTTGGAGAATTAAAATAATCAAAAATATAAATCAAGTTGTTCCCATTTCGGGTTTTCCTGATAAACTTTTCATGGGTAAGTTCGTCTTCTAATAATTCTCTTTTTACAGGCGAAATCAATGCTTCCATTTCTATAAAGTTTTTGTTTTAGGTAAGTTATATACCGTTTCTTTTATTTTATTAGCCCAAACCGCCGGTTTACACGCTTGAGTAAAAGAAGTGTAAGGAATTGGTTTACCAATAGTGATCTGGATTTTTTTGTTTTTTTGCTTATACATTTCATCCACCAAGTATAACATCTCAATATTGAATTTTATGCCTAATTTTTTTCTAAAATTAGCCAATCGGTAAAAGAAGGAGGAATTCCTTCCTTCAATATGCACAGGGATGACATCTCTTTGGTATTGAATGGCTTTATTTACGAATGTTTTTTTCCACTCCAGATCAGAGATTTCTCCGTTTTTGTGTTTTCGTGATACCAAGCCCGCCGGAAAGTACAGTACCATTTTATTGGATGCAAAGGTTTTATTCAGTAAATCAGAGGTTTCGGCATTGTTTTTCCCAACCTTGTTTATGGGTATAAATAAGTCTTTCAAATTGGGAAGGTTCATTAAAAAGTCGTTTACGGGGAATGCCAAATCTTGACGGGTTTTTGCAATTACACTCATAAGAGCCAGCCCATCCAGCCCTCCAAGGGGGTGATTAGAAACAATAATATACCTTTTATCATTTTCAATATTTTCGAGCCCCTCAACGGTAATTATTGCTCCAAATTCGAGTAAAATGGCATTTACAAAATCAATTCCTGTTAAATTTTTATTCCTAAATAAGGCATCATTGATGTCTTTTTCATGAAGTATTTTTTTTAGGTAAGTAGATATAAATCGGGGGATTAAATGATAAAAAACGGGAAGCTTGGAGCTTAAAATCCCACTGACATTAATTAACGCTTTGTACTCATTTTCTTTTGAACTCATAAACTCAATTCTAATACAAATATAACAAAGTTTTACATCATCTTCAATATTACCGAAAAGTTAATGAGAAAATAACCTAAGGAGGTTGATCCAAGCAACTATCCAAAAGGATTATCCTTTTTTGAGCCTTGTTTTGCTGTTTTTGCTAAAGCTTAAATCGAACCCCTGAGTACTTTGCAATAATAAGATATTTTTCAAGATTTGCTGAAGTAATTTTAATAGTTCATCTATATAACTGAAAATCAACAAATAACAAAATTGATATTTTTTGTAACCTTTTGCAAATATGGAAGTATAAAAGATGTAAATGGGAAAAAATGGGAAAAATTATCAACAAAATGGTATTTAATGGTTTTTTTTAATAAATTTGAACGCGTTAAGAAATAAATGTAAATGAACTCTCTAACAGGAAAATACGATTGTAAAGTAGATGCAAATGGGCGTCTATTGTTTCCTACGCATTTAAAAAAGCAAATGGCCTCTTCAATTGATGAGGGATTTGTTATTAGAGAGAGCATTTTCGATCCCTGTTTAGAGTTGTTTCCGATTGCTGAATGGGAAAAAGAAATCAAAAAGTTGTCAAAACTGAATCCATACAATACCAAAGATAGAATTCTCATTAAAAAATTTTCGTCAGGGATGAAGGTAGAACTCGACAACAATGGAAGAATGTTGATCCCCATGGATATGAAAAAGAACAAAAACATTTCCAAGGATATCATTTTAGTCGGAACTATCAACATCATTGAAATTTGGAACAAGGCATCGTACGGAGAAATTATTGATAATACCCCTATAGATGTCAGGTCTTTAGCAGAAGAAAGATTGGGCCAAATTTCGACTGAAGAAAATTTTTAACGCATGTACCATAATCCAGCCCTCTTACACGAATGTATTGAAGGATTAGCAATTAATCCCAATGGAATCTATGTGGACGTTACATTTGGAGGCGGGGGTCACTCCAAAGCAATTCTCAATTGTTTACAAAAGGGTAGGTTAATTGCATTCGATAGAGACGAAGAAGCTTTGGTAAACGCAATTCAAGATGAGAGATTTCAGCTGATTCATGCCAACTATAAGCACATCACTTCCTTTTTGAAATTTTTTAATGCATTTCCGGTGGATGGGATACTGGCCGACTTAGGGGTTTCTTTTCACCAGTTTGATACCGATTATAGAGGCTTTTCGTCTAGATTCGATACCCGATTGGATAGCCGGATGACACAATCAGATGAAACGAGTGCCTGGAATGTCATCAACTTTTATGAAGAACAACCCTTGGTTCGGATTTTCAAAGAATACGGCGAAATAAATGATGCCCGACGCTTAGTGGCAAAAATTATTAGTAAGAGGGAAGAAAAAAACATAGACACCACCGGCGAACTTTTTGAAATAGTAAAACCCTTTGCCGAAAGAAATCGTGAAAACAAATTTATGGCTCGGGTGATGCAAGCCATAAGAATTGAAGTGAATAACGAGTTGGAAGACTTATCCTCCTTTTTAGAACAAGTGCCTTTTTTATTAAAACCCCAGGGAAGACTCGTGGTCATTTCATATCATTCTCTTGAAGATCGTTTGGTGAAGAATCTGATTAGAAGTGGCAACCTGAAAGGTGAAATTGACAAAGACTTTTATGGAAATGTGAATTCGGTTTTTAATGCCATTAACAGAAAACCAATCATTCCAAGCGAAAATGAAATCAACGAAAATGGAAGGGCAAGAAGTGCTAAACTTAGAATAGCAGAATTGAAGTGATTATGAACGAGAGCACGAAAACTTCGGTAAAAAAAACTGGCTTTTTGAAGCGTTTTCTTGAATTGCTTCGCAGCATTATCAACGGAAAAATTCTTATTCAAAATGGGATGGTGAATGCCATTCCCTTTATCTTGTTTATTGCGCTTTTAACCCTTTTATATATTGGGAATACCTATTTTGCCTACCGTCATATTAGAGAGATTAATAAGGCAAGAAATGAGTTAAAGGAAATTCGATTCGAATACATTTCAGCGAAATCGGAACTCATTAACCATACTAAGCAATCGGAAATTGTAAGAAAACTTGAAGGTACCGGAATTAAAGAATCCGTGAATCCACCAAGAAAAATAAATATCGACAGCACTGATTATTCTAAAAAATGAGCGAAATACGAAAAGACATATTACGAAGGCTCTATTTGGTTTACTTTTTTAGTGTGCTATTTGCGCTTATCATCATAGGTAAAATATTGTACATTCAACTTGGGGAGGGCGAAACGCTAAGAAAGCGTTCCAATGAGTTAACCCTCAGGTATTTTAATATTGATGCCAGCAGAGGAAACATTTTGGCCTGTGATGGAAGTTTATTGGCTACTTCGGTTCCCATTTTTGATGTTCGATTGGATTTGAGTGATGCAGTGATTCCAACCGACACTTTTTACAAGCATTTGGATTCTTTGAGCTTATGTTTATCCGGTCTTTTCAAAGATAAATCGGCATTAGATTATAAAAAGGAATTGAGAGGTGAATTCAGGAAGGAAAACCGCTACTATATTTTGAAAAGAGGGATCAGTTATGCTGAGGTAAATAAATTAAAAACCTTTCCTTTATTTAAAATGGGGAAGTATAAAGGCGGTTTTATCATTATTCCCAGGTATAAACGCCAAATGCCCTTTTACCCATTGGCCGGTAGAACCATTGGTTATCAAAGGACTTTTCAGGGAGAGAGAATGCTGGATGGGGTTAAGCAAAAATTTGACACCTCCATTTATGTGGGCTTGGAAGGGGCCTATGATGAACATCTTACCGGGGTTAGCGGAAAGCGGTTGATGCAAAAAATTGCCAATAATGTTTGGATGCCGGTGAATAACGACAATGAAATTGAACCCAAAAATGGGGATGACATTGTTTCTACCATTGATCCGAAAATTCAGGATGTTGCCCAAAATGCATTAATGAAGCAGCTTAAAATAAATCATGCTTTCCAAGGTTGTGCAGTATTAATGGAAGTGAAAACCGGTTATGTTAGAGCGATTGCAAATTTGCGATTAAACCCTTCGGACAGCAGTTATTATGAATCATATAACTATGCCTTAGCAGAACGCTTGGAACCCGGTTCTACGTTTAAGTTGCCTTCTTTACTGGCTGCGCTTCAAGATGGAAAAGTGGATTTAAATGATTTGGTTTTTGTTGGAAATGGAATAAAAACGTTCGGAAAAGACACCATGCGTGATTCCCATGCACCACCAAAATCGCAATTGACGGTACAGGAAGTATTTGAGTTATCTTCAAATGTTGGAGTTTCATCCATTATTAATAAAGCCTACTCTGCAAACCCTTGGGACTACATCGAAATGTTAAGCAAAATGAAAATCGATGTGCCGCTCAATTTGGAATTGGCAGGAGAGGGCGTACCTCAAATTATCACCCCTAAAAGTACCCATTGGTCAAGTGTAACTTCTTTGCCTTGGATGTCCATTGGATACGGTATTCAAATTACCCCTTTGCAAATATTATCTATTTATAATATGGTAGCCAATAATGGTACTATGCTGAGGCCTTTGTTTGTTCAAGAAATCCGGCAAAGTGGTGGTATAGTGCAAAAAATGGAACCGGTGATTTTAGCACAATCTGTTTTTTCTCAAGCTACGATCAATAAAGCAAAGAAAATGTTGGAAGGGGTTGTTGAGCATGGAACCGCAAAAAACATCAATAAATCGGTCTTTAAGATGGCCGGAAAAACCGGAACTGCTCGTATTTCGGAAGGGAAAAAAGGCTATGGAAAATATTATAATGCCTCTTTTGCCGGCTACTTTCCGGCAGATTATCCGCTGTATTCTTGCATTGTGATTATCAATCGACCCACTTGCGGAGAATATTATGGCAGTCAAATATCTGCTCCGGTTTTCAAAGAAATTGCCGATAAAGTATATGCGTCTCACCTCGAAATCCTTCAAACAGCGCAAATTGACACTACCATCAGTAAAATTCCTTTTATAAAAAATGGAAATAAAAAAGATATCAGCACCATATTATCAAAACTGAATATTTCATACCAAGGACCTGAAAGTGAATGCGATTGGGTAAATGTTTCCGTCAATGACAACACTGTAAAAATGACGGAGAAAAAGCTGAAAAAAGGAGAAATGGCAAATGTAATCGGCATGTCGCTTAAAGATGCAGTGTATATTTTAGAAAGACAAGGTTACAGTGTTGTGATTTCGGGGAAGGGACTTATAAGCAAACAAGAGCTGGTGCCCGGTAAAATGGAAGTTAAACTCATTTTAACGCAATAAGATGAAACTAAGGAATTTACTACAAAATATTCAGGTTGAATCTATTCAAGGGACTACAGAAATTGAAGTTTCAGGAATTGTATTTGATTCCCGTTTTGCAAAAAAAGATGCTCTTTTTGTGGCTACTATTGGAACCCTGGTAAACGGACATGATTATATTCCTCAAGCCATAAAAAATGGGGCTTCGGTTATTGTCTATCAGGAGGACATACATATAGATGATCCTACCGTAAGTTTCGTAAAAGTAAAAGATGCTGCAAACGCACTTGCTTGCATTTCTTCAAACTTTTACGGCAACCCATCCGGTCATTTGAAGTTGATTGGTGTAACCGGAACCAATGGAAAAACCACCATTGCTACTCTTTTATATAGATTGTTTAAAGCCTTAGGATACAGTTGTGGTTTAATTTCCACCATACAAAATATAATAGACGATGAAGTAATCCCCTCCACTCATACCACACCGGATGCAGTGAAATTGAACGAGCTACTCGCTAATATGGTAAAAGCAGGATGCGATTACTGTTTTATGGAAGTGAGTTCCCATGCTGTGGTTCAGCAAAGAATTGCAGGCTTGGAATTCAGGGGAGGCATTTTCACCAACATTACCCATGACCACCTCGATTATCATAAAACTTTTGATGAATATATAAAAGCAAAGAAAATGTTTTTTGATGGTCTTACTGAGAGCTCATTTGCCATAACTAATGTTGATGATCCCAATGGGAAAGTGATGCTTCAAAACACCAAGGCAAAAAAGTTGACTTATTCTTTGCAGCATGTTTCTGATTTTAAAGGAAAAATCATTGAGAATCGAATGGATGGCATGCTTATGAGCATCAATGGTATTGAATCTTGGTTTCGCTTGGCGGGTAAATTCAATGCGTATAACTTACTTGCCATTTTTTCAACCATTTCAGCTTTAAATGTGGTTTCCGGAAGCATACTTCAAGAAATGAGCAATTTACTTCCGGCTGAAGGTCGCTTTGACGTAATAAACTCAATGAGTGGAGTAAGGGCTGTGGTAGATTATGCCCATACACCGGATGCAATTAAAAACGTGCTGTCAACCATTCGCAGTCTTTGCAAAAAAGAAGAGAAAATCATCACTGTCATTGGGGCAGGTGGGGATAGAGATCGTACAAAGCGTCCTTTAATGGCATCCATCAGTGCTTCATTGAGCGATTTTCTTATTCTGACCTCAGATAATCCCAGATCCGAAGACCCGGAGCAAATTATTAAGGAAATGCAAGAAGGCATCTCAGAAGGAAATGGGAAAAACCTATTGAGCATCGTCAACCGAAAAGAGGCCATAAAAACCGCATTTATGCTGGCTAAAAAAGGGGATATCGTTTTGGTTGCCGGAAAAGGTCATGAGAAATATCAAGAGATACAAGGAGTGAAACACCCATTTGATGATAAACAAATTATAAATGAAATTCTATTAACCAACTAATCAAGGTGAAATATGCTATATTATCTTTTTGATTTCTTAGATAAAAGTTTCCACTTCCCGGGAGCAAGGGTTTTTCAATATATTTCTTTCCGTGGAGCCATGGCCGTGATAACTTCTTTAATCATTTCTCTTATTATTGGTAAATGGATAATTCAGCTCCTACAGAAAAAACAAGTGGGTGAAATTATTCGAAACCTTGGATTGGAAGGCCAAATCGCCAAGCAAGGGACACCAACCATGGGTGGGATTATCATTCTGGCTGCCATCTTTGTGCCAACTTTACTTTTTGCCAAACTCAATAACATATACATTCTACTCATGCTGTTTACGACCATATGGTTGGGTGCCATAGGGTTTTTAGATGATTATATTAAGGTTTTTAAAAAGGATAAAAGGGGTTTAGCAGGGAAATTTAAAGTCTTAGGGCAAATCATTTTGGGTCTTGTAGTAGGATTGGTTTTGTATTTCAATGATTCAGTGGTTATTAAAGAAAAAGTTGCCAGTCCTGATTATATAAATTCTCAACATCTATTTAAGGTTGAAAACTATAAAGATGCACCTCAAATTTTTTCAAAGGAATCTTACAAATCCACCAAAACCACCATCCCATTTTTGAAAAACAATGAGTTTGATTATTCAAGTTTATTAAGCTGGTTGGGTGATGGTTACAAAAGTTGGGCATTTTTGATTTTTATTCCCATCATCATATTAATCATCACCTCCGTTTCCAATGGGGCCAATTTAACCGATGGCTTGGATGGTCTTGCGACCGGTTCCTCGGCCATAATCGGAGTTACCCTAGGCATTTTGGCATACGTTTCCAGTAATACCATATTCGCTAACTATCTGAATATCATATATATTCCAAATGTTGAAGAATTAGTTGTTTTTATCGGAGCATTTGTGGGTGCCTGTATTGGGTTTTTATGGTACAACTCCTACCCTGCTCAGGTATTCATGGGCGATACCGGAAGTTTAGCCATTGGTGGAATCATTGCTGTTTTTGCAATCATCATCAGGAAAGAATTAATGATTCCGATTTTTTGCGGGGTATTTTTTGTCGAAAGTCTATCTGTGGTAATGCAAGTGGGTTATTTTAAATATACCAAAAAAAGATTCGGTGAAGGAAGAAGAATTTTTAAAATGTCACCCATTCATCATCATTTTCAAAAGTCGGGTTACCACGAAGCTAAGATTGTACAAAGGTTTTTAATCGTCGGTATCATGCTGTCTATCATTGCCATCATTACTTTAAAATTACGATAAGTGAAACATGCAAAAGATCAGCATTTTAGGTGCAGGAGAAAGTGGAGTAGGCGCAGCCGTTTTGGCAAAAAAACAAGGATATGAAGTTTTTGTCTCTGATAAAAATCTCATAAAACCAATATATAAGAACGTTCTTTTACATCATGAAATAAGTTTTGAAGAAGGAAAGCATAGTGAAAATGCGATTCTGAAAAGTGATTTAATTATCAAAAGTCCGGGAATTCCTGATGATAATGCATTGATTATTAATGCAAAAAGCAAAGGGATAGGGGTCATTTCCGAAATTGAATTTGCGGCAAAATTCACCCAAGCAAAGAAAATTTGTATTACGGGAAGCAATGGAAAAACCACCACCACTCTTTTAATCTACCACATGCTTAAAAAAGCAGGATACAATGTAGGTTTAGCCGGAAATGTGGGCAAAAGCTTTGCACTACAAGTTGCTTCAGAAAAGTTTGATTACTATGTGCTGGAAATTAGCAGTTTTCAATTGGATGGGATGTTTGAATTTAAAGCAGATATTGCCATTTTGCTTAACATCACTCCGGATCATCTCGATAGGTATGGATACGATTTCAATAAATATTTCGAATCAAAATTCCGAATCCTGCGAAATCAATGTCCTACTGACACTTTTATTTACTGCTATGATGACGATACCATTCGAAATCAAATTGAAAAGACAAAAATAGAGTCGCAGCAAATTCCTTTTTCAATCAAAACTTATGTTCATGACGGGGCATTTATCGAAAATGACCAAATAATTTTTAATACAAAACATGCTAAATCATTTAAAATGAAAATAGAAAAATTGGCTTTACAGGGGAAACACAATATTTATAATTCTATGGCTTCCGGAATAACAGGAAGGGTTTTAGAAATAAGGAAGGAAACGATAAAAGAAAGTCTTTCTGATTTTCAAAACGTGGAACACCGCTTGGAATTTGTTGCAAAAATTCGAGACGTGGAATTTTTCAATGATTCGAAAGCAACCAATGTGAACTCTACTTGGTATGCTATTGAAAGCATGAATAAACCGGTAATATGGATTGTGGGTGGATTAGACAAAGGAAATGATTACGAACCCTTAAAAGAAGTGGTTAGGCAAAAAGTGAAAGCCATAGTTTGCTTAGGACTGGATAATACAAAAATATTAAAAGCTTTTAGCCATATCATTAGTCCCATTATTGAGACTTCCAATGCCGAAGAGGCTGTGAATCAGGCCTACCAATTGGGAGAGCCCGGTGATGTGGTCTTACTGTCTCCTGCTTGTGCCAGTTTCGATATTTTTGAAAATTATGAAGATAGAGGAAAACGCTTCAAAAAAGCCGTTGCCGAATTATAACAAATCATCATCATGAATAGATTTTTAAGTGTTGTTAAAGGCGATAAAGTAATTTGGGTAGTGGTATTTCTGCTATCCTTGGTTTCCATACTCTCGGTTTATAGTTCCACCGGAACCTTGGCATTTAAACGCCAAGGTGGAAATACGGAGTATTACCTTATCCGTCACTTTTCAATTCTGGCTTTTGGTTTATTCTTGATGTATATAACCCATTTGGTTAAATACACTTATTATTCTCGCTTTTCCCAAATTTTGCTTTTTATATCTGTTCCCATCTTGCTTTTTACCCTCATGAAAGGAACAAACATTAACGAAGCCAGTCGTTGGATTACGCTTCCTATCATCAACGTTACTTTTCAAAGTTCCGATTTAGCAAAGCTGGCTTTGATTATTTACTTGGCAAGAATGCTTACCATAAAACAAGAGCAAATTAAGGACTTCAGGCAGGCATTTGTCCCAATCATGATTCCCATACTAATTATTTGCGGTCTTATAGTTCTTGCTAATTTCTCCACCGCGGCAATGTTGTTTATGATTTGTGTTATTTTGATGGTAGTGGGGAGAATTAGAACCCGATATATTTTATATTTAATGGGAGGGGGAGTCATTCTGTTTTCAATTACCATTGCAGTTCTATTAAATTCCAATTCACATGGACGTGTGGGCACATGGAAAAATAGGATCGAAAGATTTATGGGTTCTGAAAAGACTTCTAATGCCAATGAAGGAGATTATCAAATTGAACAGGCGAAAATAGCGGTTGCCAATGGACAATTCCTTGGGAAGTTGCCCGGGAAAAGCACCCAGCGTAATTTTTTACCCCATCCGTACTCCGATTTTATTTTTGCCATCATTATTGAAGAATATGGATTATTGGGGAGTATTTTCATTATTTTACTTTACCTCATTATCTTATATCGAGCGGTCCGAATTGTAATCAAGGGACCGGGTACTTTTGGTGCTTTTTTAGTAATTGGGCTGAGTTTCAGCTTGGTATTTCAGGCCTTTATTAATATGGCGGTGGCCGTTGATCTGCTTCCGGTAACCGGACAACCTTTGCCTTTGATAAGTATGGGAGGAACTTCCATTTGGTTTACCAGTATTGCCATTGGCATCATATTAAGTGTGAGTAAAGAAATTGAAAGCGAAGTAATTGAAAATAATGAGATTGTGGTCGAGAAAGCACCCATAGAAAAGAATGAACCCATACCAGCAGAAGCCTAAAACAATGAAACCCTTAAAAGTAATTATCAGTGGTGGTGGAACCGGAGGACATATTTTTCCTGCAATTGCAATTGCAAACGCCATTACATTAATTCTCCCTGATGCCGATATCTTGTTTATTGGGGCGCAAGGAAAAATGGAAATGGAAAAAGTGCCTGCTGCCGGATATAAGATTAAAGGCTTATGGGTTAGTGGATTACAAAGAAGACTCACCATAAAAAATCTATTGTTTCCTTTCAAAGTAGTATTGAGTTTGATAAAAGCAGGAGGAATTATTCGGAAATTTAAGCCCGATGTTGTTATTGGTGTGGGTGGGTATGCCAGTGGCCCAACCTTACGTATGGCAACTTTATTAAAAATCCCCACCTTGATTCAGGAGCAAAACTCTTTCCCCGGAATGACGAATAGATTGCTTGCCCACAAAGTTTCAAAAATTTGTGTTGCATACCCCGGAATGGAGAAATTTTTTCCTGCCGAGAAAATATTGCTTACCGGAAATCCGGTTCGGCAGGATATTATTTCTGTTGACTCTAAAAGAAAAGAAGCCATTGATTTCTATAAATTAAACCCCAATAAAAAAACGGTTTTGGTAGTAGGAGGTAGCTTAGGTGCTTTGACTATTAACAGGAACATTCAAAACCTAATTCCATTTTTTCAACTGCATGATATTCAGTTAATTTGGCAAACCGGGAAAAACTATTTTTCCATTGTCGAGCAAGAGTTCACTCCCCAAGCCTTAGAAAACATTACTGTGGTTCCTTTTATTACCCGGATGGATTTAGCTTATGCTGCAGCCGATATCATTGTTTCCAGGGCGGGGGCTATCGCAATTTCGGAATTGTGTGTAGTGATGAAACCGGTGGTATTAATTCCATCCCCTAATGTAA
The DNA here is from genome assembly GCA_964543995.1 of uncultured Bacteroidales bacterium. Lineage (GTDB taxonomy): Bacteria > Bacteroidota > Bacteroidia > Bacteroidales > CAIXTV01 > CAIXTV01. Next base: position 62,960 of record CAZJBB010000001.1, on the reverse strand, counting down.
CTGATGATCATCAAACTAAAAATGCCTTGGCTTTAACCGAAAAAAATGCTGCCATTTTGATTGCGGATGCAGATGTATCGCAAAAACTTCAAACCGTATTATTGAATCTTATTGAAAATAAGGAACTTCAGCATGAATTAATGCAAAATATGAAATCTTTTGCCATTACAGATGCTGCAAATATCATAGCAAAGAGCGCAATAGAACTCACAAAGCATAATAAGAATGGAACTTTCTAAACTCAAAAACATATATTTCCTGGGTATTGGGGGCATTGGAATGAGTGCTTTGGCAAGGTTTTTTGCTTCAAAAGGAGTAAGTGTTTCCGGTTATGATAAAACCTCTACGCCCTTGACTAAAGAATTGGAAAAAGAAGGAATCTCTATCCATTATGCCGATGATACGAGTTTAATACCTCAATCACCCGATTTGGTTATTTATACGCCTGCCATTCCTGCAGATTTACTCGAATGGGAGCATGTTCATAATTTAGGTTGCCCCATAATGAAACGTTCTGAAATATTGGGCCTCCTATCCAAAGATTATTTTACGATTGCGATTGCCGGCACGCATGGAAAGACTTCTATCACTTCAATGGTGGCTCATATTTTACAATCTGCGGGCATGAAAATTACCGCTTTTATGGGAGGCATTAGTAAAAATTACCATTCGAACCTCATAGTAAATCCTGATAGCGAAATATTTGTGGTAGAAGCGGATGAGTTTGATAAATCTTTTTTAACATTAAATCCTGATATAGCCATTGTTTCATCAGTAGATGCCGACCATTTAGATATTTATAAAACGCACCAAAACCTCATTGACACCTTTAATCAGTTTGTGCATAAAGTTAAAACCGCAGGAAAAGTATTGATCAGAAAAAATGCTTTCCCGGAATCCCTCGAGAAAAAGGAATTTTTTACATACAGTATTGAAGGAAAGTCAAACATCGTGGCAAAAAACATCCGAATTTTGGATGGGAATTATGTTTTCGATTTGCAATATCTTGATAATGAAATACATGGACTAGTACTTTCTGTACCGGGTAGGCATAATGTTGAAAATGCTACCGCAGCAATTTCTGTGGCCATGGCTTTACAAATTTCACCCGAAGTAATCAAAACTGCCATTGCGAGTTATACCGGGGTTAAACGTCGTTTCGATTATCAAATTAAGACTCCGAAATTAATTTATATTGACGATTACGCTCACCATCCGGAAGAAATAAGGGCTTTTGTGAATGCAATTAAAGAACTTTATCCCGAAAAGGAAATTACCGGAATTTTTCAACCCCACTTATTTTCTAGGACTCAAGATTTTATGGAAGGTTTTGCAAAAAGTTTATCATTATTAGACAATCTGATTCTCCTCGACATTTATCCTGCACGAGAAAAACCCATAGAAGGAGTCTCCTCCGAAGCACTTCTACAGAAAGTGACATCGAAGTATAAAACCATTTGTCCAAAAGATAAGGTTATTGATCTATTGCAAGAATTACATCCTGAAATTATCTTAACCATTGGTGCCGGGGATATCGATCAGCTTATTGAACCCATTGTAAATCATTATCAAACATTTACAGCATGAAAAGAATTTTGATAATTTCCGCATGGGCATTAGTGGCTGTTTTAATAGTCCTTTCTTTAGTTTTTGTAAATTACAAGATAAAAAACACTTCCTGCAAAAGTGTCAGTGTAATTATAGATTATCACAACAGCGATCCCTTGGTGACAAACGGGGATATTTTGTCGCAAATTACAAAAGGGAACGATTCTTTGGTGGGACAACCCATGAAAAAAATTGATTTGATTTCCATAAACGATTCTATAATTTCAAATCCCTATATTAAGGACGCAGACATACAAACCAGCTTCGAAGGAGATATCATCATTCGTCTTTCGCAAAGACGACCCATTCTTAGGGTTTGCAATAGTGAAGGAAAAAGCTATTATATTTCTGAAGACGGAAAGCTGCTAAACGTTCGCTCCCTTTATCCTGTAAGAGTCATGGTTGCCAATGGTGATATTTTTACTCCTTACAACGAAGCGCTAAAACTAGACATCAATGAACAAAACGATAAAGATTCAGCTACACGTTCTCTTGTTGTTTATCAACTATACAAATTAGGAATGTATATTGATAAAGATGAATGGTTGAAACTGTTTATAGATCAGGTTTTTGTGATGAATAAGGAGTTTGTTTTGGTTCCGAAAATCGGAAATTACTCCATCTTTTTTGGGTCCATCGATAATATGGAAGAAAAATTCAGGAATTTAAAAGCCTTCATTGAAAGAGGCATTGATAAAGTTGGGTGGGATAAATATAAGACCCTTAACTTAAAGTATAAAAATCAAATTGTATGTACAAAAATAAAAAATGAATAATATGGAGCAATCAGAAATTATTGTTGGCTTAGATATAGGTACAACAAAAATAGCGGTAATTGTTGGTAGAAGAGACCAATTCGGAAAAATTGAAATTTTAGGATTTTCCAATACAGAATCTATTGGCGTAATGAGAGGTCAGGTTGCCAATATTGATAAAACGGTAGAGTCCATAAAAATTGCCATTGCCGAGGCTGAACAAAAATCAGGAGTCAAAATTGGGTCCGTATATGTGGGTGTGGCCGGACAACACATTAAAAGCATACAATATAGAGGAAGCATCATTAGGGACAACAAAGATGATCAAATTACCAAAAAGGATATTGATCGCTTGATTAACAATATGTATAAGCTTTCAATGAAACCGGGTGAAGATATCATTCATGTACTTCCTCAGGATTTTATCATTGATGGGGTTGGGGGAATTACAGAGCCCATTGGTATGATGGGTGTGGATGTAAGCGCAAACTTTCATATTATCACAGGTCATACAGCAGCCATAAAAAACATTGAAAAATGTGTTCAATTGGCTGGACTTGAAGTTGATGGTCTGATTTTAGAACCTTTAGCTTCTTCCGATGCCGTATTAAGTGATGATGAAAAAGAAGCAGGCATTGCCTTAATTGATATTGGTGGAGGAACCACTGACATCGCAATATTTAAGGATAGAATTATTCGTCACTCCGCTGTAATTCCATTAGGAGGAAATATTATTACAGAAGATATAAAAGAAGGTTGTTCTATCATTAGAACCCAAGCTGAAGCTTTAAAAGTGCGATTTGGTTCCGCAGTGGCAAGCGAAAATAATGATAATGAAATCGTATCCATTCCGGGCTTAAGAGGAAGACAACCCAAAGAAATTTCCCTTAGAAACTTAGCCAGTATTATTCAAGCTAGGGTGGAAGAAATCATTGAATTGGCCTATTTTGAAATAAAGAATTCCGGATTCGATAAAAAAATCAGCTTAGGCATAGTGTTAACCGGAGGGGGCTCCATGATGAAGCACATCTCACAACTTACGGAGTTTATTTCTGGCAAAGATGTGAGAATTGGTTATCCCAACGAACACTTGGCCAACAATGTACCCAATGAATTGGCAAACCCAATTTATGCCACCGGTGTGGGCTTGGTGATTAAAGGGCTGAATGATACCCGAAGAGAAACCCCAATTCAAATTAATGAACCTATTCCTGAAGTGGTACCTGAGCCGGAAAAAAAGGAAAAACCCAAAAAAGAAAAACCGCCTAAAGAAATTAAGGAAAAAATAAAAAAAGAACCCAAAGATAACCTAAGCATAATCGACAGATTACGTGGGTTTTTCGAAGATGGAGTCAAGTGAAATCCGTAATTAACACAAATTTGTGGATAAAATAAATTAAAATTATTATTCCGCTTCAACATAACAATTAATTTTATTGCAAAATGCAGCATAATCAAACAACAAGTACCATGTTAAAATTCGAATCGCCTAAAGATCAATCATCTATCATAAAAGTTATTGGAGTTGGTGGAGGTGGTGGTAATGCGGTGAATTACATGTATAACCAAGGAATTAAAGGTGTTGACTTTATTATTTGTAATACTGACGCTCAAGCATTGGAAAAAAGTCCGGTTCCTAATAAGATTCAGTTAGGAACAAAGGGTTTGGGTGCCGGTAATATTCCTTTGGTTGCAAGAGAAGCAGCTATGGAAAACGCTGACCAAATTAAAGAAATGCTTAGTTGCAATACCAAAATGCTTTTCATTACTGCCGGAATGGGCGGAGGTACCGGAACCGGTGCAGCACCGGTAATTGCCGAAATAGCGAAAGAATTGGGTATTTTAACTGTTGGAATTATTACCTTGCCTTTTAATTTTGAAGGTAGAAAAAGGTCTCAACAAGCAGAACATGGAATTAAAGAAATGCTGCAATATGTTGATTCTATTATTGTTATATACAACGAGAAACTGAGAGAACTCTACGGCAATTTAGCCATTTCTGATGCCTTTAAAAAAGCAGATGATGTATTGTTAACTGCAGCTAAAGGAATCGCCGAAATAATCACTGTTGAAGGATATGTAAATGTTGACTTTGAAGACATTAATACCGTGATGAAAAACAGTGGAAGTGCCATCATGGGTTCAGGTGAAGCGGAAGGTGAAAACAGAGCGTTAAAAGCAGTTGAACAAGCATTAAAATCTCCACTCTTAAACGATGCAACCATAAAAGGATCGAAAAAAATATTGCTAAACCTGACTTCAGGCTTAGAAGAACTTACTATGGATGAAGTTTCAGAAATTACTGAACACATTACTTTCGAGTCAGGTTCCAACGCCGATGTTATCTGGGGAAATAGCTACGATGAAAAATTAGGAAATAAAATCAGTGTCATCGTTATCGCCACCGGTTTTGAAACAAATCAGCAAAACAACCTTCCACTAGAAAGACTTCCTGAGAAAAAGATCAATACCTTAGTTGAACCCATTGTGGAATCTATTAAGAGCGAACCTCTGAATGAAGATTTTGAATTGCCTGCAATCGAAGTTGTTTCCTTAAACGAACCGGAACCGGAAATGTATACGCCTCCAAAACTTGAAGTAAAAGAAGAGGATATTACGAATTTTACGGTATATAATAAAAATGAAAAATTCACTCCTGAGCCAAAAGGGATTTTTCCGGAGGTTTCGAGAGAATCTACAGTAATTAGTCCAAATAATTCCTTAGAAGTAGCTTCGGAAGGGGTGAATACTTTTGCAAGTACTAACAATGCAGAATACGAAATTGAAGATTCTGAAGTAAACAGGAATGCGAAAGAAAGAAAAGATAAGTTGCGCCAATTCAGCGCCGGACTTAAAACTGCAGAAGGCTTAGAGAAAATTGAGAAAATTCCGGCATACCAAAGAAATGGAATTGAGCTAACCGATGTAAAACTTTCCAGTGAATCGGAAATATCCAAATATCAGCTGAATACGGATGATAAAAATAATTTTTCCATCCAATCGAACAATACCTTCCTTCACGATAACCCGGACTGATAATGGAAATTACCGAAAGAATTGATGCAGACATCAAGTCTGCCATGCTTCATCAAGAAAAAGAAAAATTGGTTGCACTCAGGGCTATTAAAGCTGCCTTGCTTTTAGCTAAAACCAGTAAGGAGGCCGTGGATGGCCAAATTTCCGAAGAACTTTCCACCGCCTTAATACAAAAGCTGATTAAGCAAAAAAGAGAAGCTGCTGAAATATACATAGAACAGCAAAGAGAAGATTTAGTTAAGGAAGAACTCAATCAAGCCTTGGTTTTCGAACAATACCTTCCTGCTCAATTATCCGATGAAGATGTAAAAAGCAAATTAGTGGAACTGATAGATCTTCATAAAGCTACCTCAAAGGATTTTGGTAAAATTATGGGCATGGCTTCCAAACAATTGGCTGGGAAAACTGACAATAAAAAAGTGTCAGTTCTTTTAAAGGAACTGCTAAGCGAATAAGTCTTTGTTAAAGAATTTCGTGATTTTAGGAAATTTTATGTTTTATTTTGAACATAATTGAATTAACTTTGTTTCATCTATAAAGTAAAACTATGAAAAGTTATTCAATCAAAGATTTGGAATTGCTTTCAGGAGTGAAAGCGCATACCATTAGAATGTGGGAGAAAAGATACAATGTTTTTACTCCCAATAGAACCAATACCAACATTAGAGTTTATAGTGAGGACGAATTAAAGAAAATTCTAAATGTTGCTTTATTGAATAGAAGGGGCTTCAAAATCTCTAAAATCACAAAATTAAAAGACGAAGAGTTAAAGAAGCAGATCATTCAATTGCATAACGTTATTGACGATTACGATCAAAGGGTTGACATGCTTATTTTTGCCATGATCAACTTAGATGAAAAATCCGTGATTGATATTTATGAAGATGCCATTGATGTATTTGGATTCGAAGGGGCCATTTTAAATGTATTGTTTCCATTTTTAGATAAAACCGGTGCATTGTGGCAAGCTTCCAAAGTACTTCCTGCACAAGAACACTTTGCTACATCCTTGATTCGACAAAAAATAATAGTGGGTATTGATAAATTAAAATCGCCCAAAAACCCATCCCCGAAAAAATACTTGCTATTTTTACCCCAGGATGAATATAACGAACTACCTCTCTTATTTGCACAGTATATAATTAAGAAATCAGGTAATTCAATAATGTACCTCGGTCAAAATGTTCCCATAGAGGATGTTTTGATTATTTTCGAAAACTATCAACCGGACTTTCTATTTACTTTTATTACTTTGCCTTTTTCTAGAAAGTTCAAAATTGAATTCTTGCGTAAGATTTCGGATGGAATTGGAGACAAAGTTTTTTATGTTGCAGGAAACAGCATCAATAATGAAGAATTAAAATTCCCATCCAATACCATTAACTTACCAACAATAAAGCATATAAAAGACATTTTAATTTCAAGTGAACCTGCATAGGGGTGTAGGTATTTCTGTGGATTAATTTTGATTTAATTGTGTTATCAATACATAATCTTCCACAGATAATTGTTCGGCCCTTTTGGATTGGTACTGTTGCGGAAGTTCACGCAATTCAATGGATTTAAGCGCGTTATGTAAGGTTTTACGACGCTGATTGAACCCGGTTTTAATGATTTTCTTAAATAAAACTTCGTCGCAGGGTAATGTATCAAGAGCATTTCGGGTAAATTTTACTACCGCTGATTGTACTTTGGGGGGTGGGTTAAATACATTTGAATCCACGGTAAAAAGATATTCAGCGCGGTAGTATGCTTGAATAAGTACACTTAAAATACCGTAATCTTTATTTCCCGGCCCTGAACATATTCTCATGGCCACTTCCTTCTGAAACATGCCCACTAAGGAAGTTACTCTATTTTTATACTCCAACACCCTAAATAAAATTTGACTGGAGATGTTGTATGGGAAATTCCCAATAATAGAAAAAGGTTTTTCGCCAAAAACTGTTGTCGGATCAAACTTTAAAAAATCGTCATGTATAATATGCGACTTCTGTTCCGGGAAATGAGCCTCCAAATAATCAATAGATTGACCATCAATATCAATCATGAAAAAATTCGGAATGGGTAAGGATAAAATTTCCTTAGTCAAAATACCCATGCCCGGTCCAATTTCTAAGAGGTTTTCCACCCCTTGAACCTGATGCACAATGTCCTTGGCGATTCCTACGTCAATAAGAAAATGCTGCCCCAAATGCTTTTTGGGTTTTACATAATTATTTCTGATCATGCTGATTTCTTTTTTGATATTTGCTCAAGAATGGAAATGAGCAAGTATAAGAAAACTACCATGGGAATTCCAATAAATTTCAAACAGACGATTAATGTTATGGACAGAATCAGAAAAATATATTTAATCCGATTTTCATTAAATCCATAAGAATGAAACTTTAAAGCAAACAATGGCAAAGGAGACACCAACAAATAAGAAAAGATGAGCGAAAAGGCAATCAAAAAATAAGGGTGGAATATAATTTGGGAAATGCAATCGAGGTTTATGGGTATGAAAGATGAAGTTTGGATAGCAATTAAAGGAAACGAAGCTACCATTATTGCCAAAGCGGGAGTGGGTAGCCCAATAAAAGAAGAAGTTTGACGCGTATCTATATTGAATTTTGCTAAACGAAGGGCTGAAAAAACCGGAATGAGAAAAGCTACAAAAGGGAGTAAATGCACATTGCCGCAATTCCAAGAACACATATTTTGCCCCCTTTGAATCATGAAAAACACAATAAAACCGGGGAGGACACCAAAGGAAACCACATCCGCAAGGGAGTCAAGCTGCTTACCAATTTCAGATTTTACATGTAACAATCTTGCAGCAAAGCCATCAAAGAAATCGAAAACCGCAGCTAAAAATATCATCAAAGCCGCAAGGTCAAGTTTCCCAAGCATTGCAAAATAAAGTCCTATACACCCCGAAAATAAGTTCATTGAGGTAATAGCGTTGGGGATGTGTTTTAAAATTTTCATGATGAGACAAAGGTAGGGAATTAATAATTATAATGCTTTATTGATAATGAGTCAATTATACGAGAGGCTACAAAGATTTTTACCGGAAATCTTTCTCCAACCAATTTTTAATGATTTTTTGCCCTAAGGGAGTCATTATCGATTCCGGATGGAACTGCAAACCTTTTACATCGAATTCTCTATGTGCAATTCCCATAATAACATTTTCTTTCGATATAGCCGTAATACGAAGACATTCAGGCAATGTATTCTCCTCCACATACCAAGAATGGTACAATCCGGCATCAAAAGTATCAGGTAAGTTATTAAATAAAGCGTCTTGAGGTTTAACCGAAGTAACTTGGGTAGTATACCCATGAAAAGGAAACTCAAATGAGCTGAGTTGTCCACCGAAAACTTCTGCAATGGCTTGGTGACCCAAGCATATCCCCAAAATACTTTTGCTTGGGTAAAAATATTGAATAATTTCTTTCAGCTTACCTGCTTCGGATGGCAAACCGGGCCCCGGGGAAATAAGAATTTTGTCGGATTGTTCCACCTCTTCTTTTAAAACTTCGATATTGTTTCTGACCAATATATCCCTAACCCCACATTCTTCAATCAATTGAACCAAGTTATAGGTAAAGGAATCAAAATTATCAATCAGCAAAAGTTTCATAATGAGGTTTTATTTAAAAATCATCGTAATTTTGAAATGAAAATTATGGGTAAAGATACAATCATAAAACAAATGAATGCTCTCGGATCGAGTCGAACACCCTTTATTTTTATCATCGATTTTTTAATGAAGCATCCCAAAGTATTCTTATTAGAGGAAATGGATGAGAATACGGTATTATTCAACTTTAATGGGTTTGCAAATATTGATGATATACCTACTTCGGAGAAATTTCTTATGTTTAAAAAACACGCTGTTGAATATGAGGAATATACTGCTGTTTTTAACAAAGTGAAGAAAGAGCTCAATTATGGGAATTCCTATTTGCTCAACCTTACTTTTGAAACTCCAATCGAAACCAACTTCACCCAAGAAGAATTGTTTTATTCCAGTGATGCAAAATACAAAATGCTTTGGAAAAATCAGTTTGTGGTATTTTCTCCCGAAATATTTGTTCGGATTAATGAAAACGGAATCATCTCATCTTACCCTATGAAGGGGACCATTGATGCTGCCATTGAAAATGCAGAAAGCAAGTTGAAGTCAGATGCCAAAGAGTTTGCTGAGCATTGTACCATTGTCGATCTGATTCGCAACGACCTAAGTCGAGTGGCTAAGAAAGTAAGGGTAAAACGTTTTGGTTACGCAGATTATCTCAAAACCCATGATAAAACTTTGATTCAATTGAGCTCCGAAATAGAGGGAGAGTTACCGAAAAACTTTAATGAGCACCTTGGGGATATTCTTTTCGAATTATTGCCGGCCGGGTCCATCAGTGGTGCCCCTAAAATGAAAACATTAGAGATTATTTGTAATCACGAAACCCATTCCAGAGGCTTCTATACCGGCGTTATGGGATATTTCGACGGTAAAACCATCGACAGTTCGGTGATGATTCGTTTTATCGATTTTTCAGGAGCCAAACCTATGTATAAAAGCGGGGGTGGAATTACCATATCCAGTCAATGTGATAAGGAATACCAAGAAATGATAGACAAGGTATATGTTCCCATTATTTGAAACCATTAAAATTGAGAATGGTATTCCTTTGCATTTGGAATATCATCAAAGAAGATTAGATGCTTCTATCCTTACTTATTTTGATCAAGGAAGAGCTTTTCCGGAGTTAAGTGAACTCCTTTCTTTAAAGCTAAATTCTAGTACCTTTAATTTGGAGGAGAAGAATCCCATTAAATGCAAGTTCTTGTATAACCGGGAAACTTTTCAAATAGAATTTATCCCCTATACCCCCAAGGTGATTTCCGGGATCCGATTAATTTGCTTGGAGGATGTTTCCTATGAACTTAAATTTAGTGAACGACAACAACTCGATGACCTTCTTAGAATCTATGAAGCCGATGAAGTTCTCATCCTAAAAAAGGGGTTCATCACCGATACTTCTTTTTCAAATGTATGTTTTCATGATGGAAATCAGTGGGTTACACCTTCAATGCCTTTATTAAAAGGAACTGCAAGAGAAAGGCTCTTGGAGCATGGAGTAATAGTTGAAAGGCCAATCAAAGCAAGTGACTTAAAAAATTATCAAAAACTCATGCTCATCAATGCCATGTTGGATTTCGACGAAGCTCGTTCCATGGATATCGGAATGCTCCTCACCTGAAATACCGAATTGAATAATATTTGTAAATTTGCCTGATTCCCTAAAGGGCATCATTTCCTATGTATGAATAAAGCAATGATTCGGTATATCTATAATTCTTGGCCTTTTCTTTTTGGGCTTGCCTTGGGCTTAATATTTACCGTTTTTAATATTACCGGGTTTGGCTTTTCCTATTTCCCTGGCGATTTGGGTGATGGCCGCTTTAATATGTATTTGCTTGAACATGCTCACAAATTTTTTACCGGCCAAGTGGGTGATTTTTGGAGTGCCCCTTTCATGTATCCTGAAGCCAACGTAATTTCTTATTCCGATAATCTTTTAGGAGCTGCACCCTTGTATTCTCTTTTTCGATGGATGAGTTTTAGCAGAGAAACTTCTTTCCAGAGTTGGTTTGTGCTCATGGCAGTGCTAAACTATGCTTGTTCTTATCTATTTTTAAAGCGTCTTTTTCGGAATCAATATGCTGCAGCTTTAGGCGCAATGGTTTTTGCTTTTTCCATGTCGCTTCAAACCCAAATGCCTCATGCGCAAACCTTCCCTCGTTTTCCTATTCCCTTGGCTTTGTGGATGGCAAGCTTGTTTCTTGAAAATTTACAACCCAAATATTTCTTTGCGGCCCTTCTCTTTGCTTCATACCAATTATATTGTGGTATCTATCTTGGATTTATGCTGATGATTCCCCTCATGATTATTTTTCTCATCATTTTTATAGTCAAATGGGAGTTACTGAAAGAAAGACTCAAAAACTTGAAATGGGTTTCTTTTATCACCACCTCCATCATCCTCAATGTTTTATTACTGCTTCCTCTGTTGATTCCCTATATTAAACGGGCTCAGGAAACCGGTTTGAAGAATTATCATGAAATTTTTGGCACTTTGCCTTCTGTTTCTTCATATTTTTCTTGTCCTAAAGGTACCTTATTTTGGGATTTTATTTCCGACTTTGGAAAAGGCAACCCTGCATGGTGGGACCATCAGCTTTATTTAGGAGGAATGGTTTCCATTTCTATCGTCCTTTTTCTTTCCTTAGCTATTTACAAAGGAATATGTAAAACAAAAGTCTCTTTCTTTCAGCTGGACATCAACGTAAAAGTGCTTTTAATTTCAGGATTGATTACTTTTTTACTGTTTTTGAGAATTCAGCAATTTTCTTTATACAGCTTAATTTTCTATTTACCGGGATATGGCTCCTTGCGTTCTTTAACCCGAATTATCAACATCGAATTAATCTTCTTTGCAATCATCATCACTTTTTTCACTCAACTTTTGCTTAAAAAGAAAAATCTAAGCTCAGCCTTGGTTTTTGTTTTTCTTGCCGGAGTATTTATGGGGGACAATTTCAATTTTGCCGAACCCCTTTGTCGTACCGAAAAATCCATGGCGCAAAATAGGGTTAATGATGTAATGTTGAAAATGCGTTCTTTCCCTCCAAAGTCCATAGTTTCCTACGAACCGGCTAAAATTGAATTGGATCCATTGGTGTACCAAATTGATGCTATGTTGGCGACGCAATCCTTAAACTTGACTGCAGTAAACGGATACTCTGCAACCGCTCCTGTGGGGTTCGATGTTTATTGGGCCGGTTTAAATGAAAAAACCAGACTACATTGGTTTGAAGTAAAAAAATGCAAACCGGATACGGTTTATGTAGTGCATTAGCTTATTTTTCAGTGTTATCCAAACAATAAACCAAACACATCCTCAATTTTCTTAACAGGTCGCAATAGGATGGATTTATTTTTAACATCCAGTCCTTTCATATTGTAAGAAGAAATGATAATTTGTTCGAATCCAAGCTTTTCGGCTTCTGAGATTCTTTGTTCGATGCGGGTCACCGGACGGATTTCTCCTGACAATCCCACTTCTGCAGCTAAACAAGTCTTTGCATCAATGGCTATATTTTCACTCGATGATAAGACCGCACAAACCACTGCTAAGTCGATAGCCGGATCATCTACCCTAAGTCCGCCCGCAATATTCAGGAAAACATCTTTGGCTCCCAATTTAAACCCGCATCTTTTCTCTAACACGGCCAACAACATCCCCAGTCGCCTTAAATCAAATCCGGTAGCAGAACGTTGAGGCGTGCTGTATGCGGTTGAACTCACCAAAGCTTGTGTCTCTACCAGCATGGGACGCAGTCCTTCCACCATGGCGGCAATGGCAATTCCACTGAGATTTTCATCCCGTTGCGATAACAAAATCTCTGAAGGATTGGAGACTTCTCTTAATCCCGTCGATTGCATCTCGAAAATCCCCAATTCGGAGGTAGATCCGAAACGGTTTTTCACCGAGCGTAAAATGCGATATCCGTGGTTCCTGTCCCCTTCGAACTGAAGTACCGTATCCACCATGTGTTCCAATATTTTAGGCCCTGCAAGCGTACCTTCTTTGGTGATATGCCCAATTAGAAAAACAGGGATGTTGGTCAATTTCGAAAAACGTTGAAGTTCAGCTGCACATTCCCTTATTTGCGATATACTCCCCGCCGAGGAATCAATTACTTGGGTGTGAAGTGTTTGAATGGAATCGACCACAATCATATTCGGTTGCAATTGCTCAATCTGTTGAAAAATATTCTGTGTAAAGGTTTCGGTAAGAATATAGCATTCCTTATTGTGCATTCCAATGCGTTCCGCACGCATTTTTATTTGCTGTTCACTTTCTTCGCCGGTAATGTAAAGTACTTTAATACCTTTTATGTTTAAAGCTACCTGAAGCATCAAGGTCGATTTCCCGATTCCCGGTTCACCCCCAATCAGAATTAATGAGCCGGAGACAATGCCTCCACCCAATACACGGTCGAGTTCCTGATTGTTTGAGGAAATGCGGGGTTCGTCACTCAGATTGATTTCGCTAACAGAAATGGGCTTGGCTGCTTTTTCAAAACCGGATAAACCCGATGATTTTCCTGAATCGGCTCTTTGAATAATTTCTTCCACAAAAGTGTTCCATTGGCTGCACGAAGGACATTTCCCTAACCAGGTAGAGGACTGCGTACCGCAATTTTGACAATAAAAAACCGTTTTCGACTTTGCCATGATGATGCTTTAATTGGACGTTAAAAATACAAATTTTCCGGCTAGCCGTCCGTTCTAAATTCTCTATTCAGGTATTATGAATAAAATCCATGATGCACTTCCTTTTGTATAGAAAACGCAAAAAACTATACATTTCCGCCTGCTTATGTATAGAAAATCTTAATTCTATGGATAATTTATTTTTGTGAAAGCGGTGCTCAAAACATACTGCAATAAAAGATAAACTGCAGTAGGTGGGTTAATCGCGCACCCTATCATCTTTAATAAACCAATCCATCTACTTGATTACAAGGAGGGTTAATTTTTTTAACCGTGTCATAAAATCCATGCTCATTATCTCTTCTAGTTATGGGTCTAAGTTTGTATCTTGTTAATCCGGTATTTTTTTCTTCATAATGAAAAATTTCAGGAATTATATCATCTTCTGTCATACCTATTCCATCTTTACCAATTGCAGATAAATAAAATTTATCATTGTTAATTTTTTCATAGAAAAATAAAACTCCATCTACTTGGCCATCTTCTCGTTTCATTCTATATGAAAGGTCAGTACAGAAAATCAATTTGTCTTCCATTTCACTGAGCCTTTCAAGGGCTACAGGATAAAAGCCTTTCCTTAGTTTGAACTCCTCAATTTGTCTTGCCAATATGTTTAAATTACTTTGAGTGAATTCTTTGAAATTTTCATCATAACCCTGTCTTTCCCATTCTCTCTGAACTTTATCAGACCATGGTAGGGTTACTATGTGCAGAATATTTATTAAAACGGCGATGGTAAAAAAGATAAAACTGGATTTCAAATAAGCTTTTCTATTAAAAAAGTTCCATATAAAAAAGGCAATGGAAATTAAAGACCATTCTCCCATAAATGACAAAAACGAGAAAATAATCATAAAGATTTCAATATGATGATATATATAATTCCGAATAATCTTATAAATGTTTGTAATCATTATCATTTTGCAGTTTATATAGGACAGGCTCGATGACTAGCAGCGTTCCAAAAGTCCAAGGCTATCGCACATCTTGGCAAACTCTCTGTTCGTTTTGAGCTTAAAATTCAGAAAGTAGCGAAACAAAAAATATTTTGACATTGGTAAAATCAGCGCTAAGCTATGCCATCTTTCTTGGATCATACTTTTTATCGTTTGATTAATAATTCAAATAATGCTTCGTTGATGTAATAATTTCCAGTTCCTAATTTGTTTTTCCTTAGCATCTTATCCTTAGCCAAAGTATTCAAATAATTAGCTGCTGTGAGCCTTGATACGCCTAAATCATTTACAATAAATTCAATCTTGGTAAAAGGATGTTTAAATAGGTTATTCAACAAGTCTTGACTATAAAATTTGTAATGATCTCTTAATCGGTGCTTGTAATCAAGCATTAAACTCTTGATTTTAATGATAAGCTCAATGGTTTCTTTTGCGATTTCTTCCACTCCTTTAATCATAAACAAGATCCAATCTTCCCACAAATTTTCTTCTCTCACTTTTTGTAAAAATCTATAGTAGTCAGATTTGTTTCTGATAATATAATTACTTAAATATAAAATGGGTAAGCTTTGCAATTTCTCCAATATCAAGTAAAGTATATTTATTATCCTGCCAGACCTTCCATTTCCATCATAAAATGGGTGAATACTTTCAAATTGAAAATGAATTATGACCATTTTTATTAATGGGTCGCATTCATGCATTCCTGAATCATTAATATATCGTTCAAGATTAGCCATAAGTCTTATAATTTCATCATATTCTTGTGGTGGAGTATAAATAGTTTCACCGGTTGCAGCATTTTTCAATGCAGTCCCGGGCAATCTTCTAAAACCTGCTTTATTATCCTCCAATATTTCTTGAATTTGTAAAATGGTATTGTTAGTCAATAATCCTGTTTTTTTAATAAGTTCAAACCCTTTTTTTGATGCTGAAATATAATTCTGAACTTCTTTTGCTTCCAATGATTTAAATGTATTCAAATGCAATTCAGACTTATATAAATCATCATGGGTGGTAATAATATTTTCAATAGCAGAACTATCCTTAGCTTCTTGCAATCCTAGCGTATTAATTAAAATAGATTGATTGGGAATAGTCGACGCAATTCCTTTCAGCTCTGCCAATGCTGCATGAGCTGAAGGTAAAGCTTTTAATACTTTTTTCGTCTCCAAGTCAATCTTTAATGGCAATTCTGATAATTTCCAAGTAGTCATTCTGTATGCATTTTAAAAAAGTCTATGCAAAGATAGTTCCTTTTGTATAGAAAACGCAAAAAACTATACACTTCCATCTGCTTATGTATAAATAATCTGATTTTCTATAAAGATAGCTGTTTTGAATCGGTTGTAATTTTCTGAAACTTGCTAAAATAGGGTGAAACATAGGCTTAACTGAGTCTTTTCGACTATGACTTTTGGCAAAGGATAAATAATAGTCTTAAACGATTAATGTTATTCTGTTTTATTGTTAATTCGTGTCCATTCGCTTTTATCAATTTGATTAGTGTCAATTTCAGTAACCCAAATAAAATATTTTGTAATTTCTTTTAACTTAAAAATTTTATAAACTGGTTCTCCGCTGTCAGTTGCCCCGCACCCAAAATTTCTTTCAACTATTTTTATTGTCTTGTTTTGAGTGTTTTCAAAGAATACTCTGTTAGTAGTCCACCCACACATATTTGAGAACAAAACCATGAACACAATGAAAAGGGAAAAAATTGACATTGCTATTGTCGCAATTATTTTTCCTATTATTAAACCTGCTTTGTCCTTTTGTTTTATGGTTCCAGTTAGGGTAAGAATAATAGTAATCGGAATTCCATAAAACCGTATTACCATATAATAGTAAACTAGGTTGTCATCTATTACTTCGATTGGTAGTAACGAGCCAAGAATTCCAATAAAAATACAGCCGCCAATGAAAGAAAGTGATGTCAAAAAAACTATTTTAGAAAGGGTTTTCATCTCAGAGATTTTTAATTTACAGGTTTTTTGTGCCCAACATAAGCAGTCCTTCCTTTCCAAAACGCTATGCCTATTTCAAAAATACAAATTATCCATGAAAACAAAGAACAAGGGAAATTTTTCCGGAGGGTTCATACAACGGATTAGAAGCCTTAGCCCAATGTAGCAAATATTAGCGCATACCTATATGTTTTTTACAAACTATCCGTCCTGGGGAAGAGAATATTACTAATGGATTCTCTCAAATCTTTCTAATAGTATTTTCTTGTACTGCTCTTTAAATGCATTACTTAAAAAACTGATGTCAATATATTCTATCCACTTGGGTTTTGCTTTTTCCATTTTGGCGAAAATGTTTTGCTGTTGCTTTACTTCAACCTTCAAAGTGGTCATCGCTGCTGTAAAATCCTCTTTTTTAAGGTTCTTCTTTTTGCCATTAAGATTCAGCGCCAACTCTTCATCATCGGCAGGATTTACCAAGGATGTATTTACTAAATCATAGGCCGGCGATAGTACCATTCCTAATCCCGCTTGTTCTATTAAGGAAAAGTTTTTTAGGTGCATATCCCCATTGCCTGTTAAAAAAGAAAACAAAACTATCTCAAAGAAATTCATTACATCTAAACCTGGTGTAGAAGAATACTTTTGAATGGCTTTGCCAATTTGTTCATAGCTGCCATGGTACTTATCTTCCGTAAGTCGTCCGGTTAATTGGCACATATCCTCCATGGCAAGCTTGACTTTTTTTATTCTGTCTATTCTTTTAGTAACGTAAGCAAGATTTCCTGATGCTAAGCGAATAAGGCTATGTGGAACCGTTTTTATTTTACTTAAATCAGCCAAATGCATAGTTATATCTTCTACTTCGGGCAGCTGTTGATATAACGCTGTAGGAGGTTTCATTATATAGCCTCCCCAAAGACCAACTATAGTAAATTTGTTTTCTGTTTCTTCCTTGTCTTTCCCTCCAATATGAAGCGATAATTTAGCCTGTACACCGGTAACTGCGGTTTGACTTTGTATAATCTTTTTTGCCATGGACTCTAAATCAGATTCCAAGTATGGCATTGCAGGGGGTAAAGACTGTCCAAATATTTTTCTTGAGCATGAAGCATGAAAATCCAATTCTTTTTCAAGCAACGGCTGATAGCAAAATAAACATCTTTTCATGGGGTATCCTCCATTTTTAATGCTTCTACACTTACAGCTCCAATACAATCTTTGCAGCATACCAACAGCAATCCCATGCGGTCTCTTGGGTTTAACTTCCAATTTTTTTCGGCAATATCTAACAACCAACCCTCAGGAATTAACCCATCAAAAAAAGGGAATAACACATTGGATGTATAAACAGCCTCCTGTATAGGTAGCGTTAAACTTATCGGCCTTGGATCTTTTTGGCTTAAATAATCTTTGGCATACTCAAAATGATACCCTTGATCATCTTGCGTTAGCCATCCTGCAATTTGCGTATTCAATTTTATGATAGCCTTTCTCATTCTTCACTCTCTTTTTTAGATGGAACAGCTCCTACTTCATATCCGAATAAACGGAGTACTTGGTTTACCTTATCCAAGCGTAAACTTTTCTTTCCTTGTTCTAATTCTCGAATGAAACGCAACCCCACTCCGGCCTTTTCAGCCAACTCAGGTTGTGTGAGATTTACTGATTTTCGTTTGTCTTTGACAAATCTTGTTAATTCCATTTTATACCCTTTAAGGTGCAAATATAATCATATTTCTGCATTTTATACCTTTTAGGGTGTAATTTATTTCAAAATACGCATTTTATACCTTATAGGGTATAAATATTGAATTATTTTGAATGATATAACTTCCCAGAAGGTGCAAGCCACGAAATCGAAGACTTAGCCCAAGTGTAGCAAATATTAGCGCATACCTATATGTTTTTTACAAACTATCCGACTTGGGGAAGAGCTTATTACTTATGGATTCTCTCAAATCTTTCTAATAGTATTTTCTTGTACTGCTTGCAATTGTGACATGGTTATATCCATCGCTTCTTCACAAAAATAAACAGAATGCATTAATAAGGCCTAATTTGTTGAACGAAGTAATTGATGATAAAAGTTTAAATAAAAAACCTCGTTGGCTAAATGAAAAAGCCCAAGTCAAGAGCAATAGTTATTGGCAATTAGTTATTAAATTATTGATTATAAGGAACATATAGCCGTATACCGGACTGTCTTTGGTCTCCCGTCTTTTCACTTCATTTTCAACTACCTTTTATTTTCCTTTCTATAGCAGAAGTAGAATAGCCTTCTACCAAATCAATGGTGATGACTTCACCGTTTTTTTGTTTCAAAATGTCAAAACCCACAATTTCTTCGGGGACATAGTCTTTCCCTTTTACTAAAACATCAGGTTGAACCAGTTTAATCAGCTCGTATGGGGTGTCTTCATCAAACAAAACTACTGCATGTACAAACTGCAAAGAGGCCAATACCATAGCTCGGGCATGTTCGTCATTGATAGGTCGGTGATTCCCTTTCAGCCTCTTCACCGAAGCATCCGTATTGAGCCCAATAATTAAGAGATCTCCTAAATCCGAAGCTTTCGAAAGGTAATCCACATGACCCAAATGTAAGATATCGAAGCACCCGTTGGTGAAAACCGTTTTCTTGTTTTTAAACCGCCAGTATGCCAATTTTCTCTCTAACGCTATGCCTTGCAATATTTTTTCTTGAATAACTTCGAGGTGATTCATGTTCTTTTTTTATTAATAATGGGTAATACAACCAATGAAATAATGCCTAAAATAATAAACATCAGGGTTTGTGCCGACCAACCCAACCAACCCAAAGCATAGCCAGTGGTTTCACTAATTCCGTATAAAGTTAAGGTTTCTGCTACAATAACCGGGTATAAACCTATCCCCCCCTGAACTACCATATAACCGATGGCTCCAAAAATCACTACCGCAAAAGCAGGAGAAAATCCCAAACTGCTGGTTTCAGCAAAGCAGAAAAAGCACAGATAGGTGAGATAATAATAACACACCCAAATGAGTAAGCTTAAAAACAAAAACAGGAGTGGACTTTTCAATTGAAAAATGGATTTCAACCCAACAAAGAAATGTCGAATTTGCTCCATAAATTTCACGTAGAGTTTCCATTTCAACAGCTTTTTATGAAAAACAAAAAACAGAAATGCAAGAACAAGCCCCAACCCCAATACAAAAATCAAAAAATGCAAGCTGAAATTATGCATATCGAATTTTTCTGATAGGGGTTTGTAGACTTTTTCATCCACATAACCATGTATCCTTTCGAATTGAGTGGCCAGAATTACAAAAAACAACATAATAAAAACCAGCACATCAAATGCCCTTTCAGTCACCACTGTTCCAAACGACTTGGTAAAAGGGATGTTTTCGTATTTGGCAAGTACGGTACACCTGCTCACTTCACCCATGCGGGGCAACGCCAAATTGGCGAAATACCCGATCAGCACGGCCATAATCGTATTGTAGAGTTTTGGTTTGTAACCCAAAGGATGTATCATCATGTTCCACCGAAGGGCTCGAATTACATGGCTTAAAAACCAAACAAAAAACAAAGGGATCAACCACCAATAATTGGCTTTGGTGAATGAAGTTAAGATATCATGTTTCTGTTCGGGTGTGAGCTGACGAAGAAATAACCAAATGAACAATATTCCTAAACCTAAGAAAAACCCAAGCTTCAGAATGGTCAAAAGGGTTTTTTTCAAATCTTTTTAATTTGATTGTTTTCGTCAGGAAAAACAATGGTTGGAGAAAATTGTCGTGCTTCTTCAATATCCATCATGGCATACGAAACAATAATAACAATATCACCTACCAAGGCTTTACGAGCAGCAGGTCCATTCAAACAAATGACCCCCGAACCCCTTGCTCCTTTAATTACATAAGTTTCGAGGCGCTCACCATTGTTGATGTTTACCACCTGAACTTTTTCATTTTCAATCAATCCTGAAGCATCTATGAGATCCTCATCAATAGTGATGCTTCCGATATAATTTATATCCGCTTCGGTAACCTTAACGCGGTGTATTTTCGATTTTACTACTTCAACTAACATCATGCGGCAAAATTACTAAAACAAAATGATATTATCTATTAATCGGATATCTTCCATAAATAATGCAATACAACCAATGCTCCCTGAAAATTTATTGGAATCGTCAACAGAGATTAGAGAATCCGGCGAAACGACTTCGAAATATTCGATTTTCATCCAAGGATTTTGATTAATTTCTGTAATTACCCATGCTTTTAAATCTTCTATAGGCAAGGAAGAGGACTTCTCTTTGGCTGCTTGTAAAGTTCGATAAATAAAAGGGGCTGCTTGGCGTTGGCTTGGAGTCAATCGAAGGTTTCGGGAACTCATGGCCAATCCATCGGCTTCGCGAACGATTGGGCATGGGACAATTACTATCGGTAAAGATGTTTGTTTCACCAGCTCTTTTACAATAGCCAATTGTTGAAAATCTTTTAAACCAAAATAGGCTTTATGGGGTTGAACAATGTCGAAAAACCTTTTCACCACTACTGCTACTCCATTAAAATGCCCGGGTCGAAATTTGCCTTCCATCACTTCTTCCAACAATCCGAAAGTGTACTTCTCAACAGTGAGTCCCGAAGGATACATTTCTTCTCTCGAAGGGGTGAAAACAAGGTCGCAGTGATGGGACTTTAACATCTCCAAATCGGCCTCCAAAGTTCTTGGATAGGCAATCAAATCATTAGGATTATTAAACTGAATCGGATTCACAAAAATGCTGCAAACGCTTACATCATTTTCATTATTTGCCTGCTGAATCAATGAAATATGCCCCTGATGCAATGCTCCCATGGTAGGGACAAAGCCAATGCTTCTTTTCGAATTCCTGTATTCCGACAGCTTTTCACTAAGGTGAGAAATCTCGCTTATGACTTCCATTATTTTAGTAAGATTTGGAGTAAGTCCTTTTCTAGAGTGGTTTTTGGAGACTCAATGATTCGACCCACCTCAAAGGTGTTTTTATAAATGATAAAAGTGGGAACCTTTTCTATTTTATAAGATTCAGTTTCCATATATTTCGATGTTTTCAATCTGTTTACACAAAAAATGCTGATGTTTTTTTCGGGCAATTGCAAATAATCCAATATCTTAAGAAACCTTGGAACTTGTACTTTAGAATCATCACACCAAGTAGCCATAATAATAGAAACGGTAAAATCTTCTACTTGACTTTTAATGATGTCCAAGGTGGTGCTGTCTACTCCATAATGGCTGTATGCATATTGATAAGGTACAGTGAACTCGCCGGAATTCAAACCCCCTCGAGTACATTTTCCTGAGAGAATTTCGGATGGAGATTTAGTATCCGTTTCTTTTTGGTTTAATTGCTGCGAGAATATTGGCAAAGAAATCTCCAATAAACCAATGAAAAACAAGAATTTAAAATATTTGAAAAACGACATAATGGAGTTGGATTTTAAATTGACGAGGATATGAATTGTATGCCTTCGTGTATTGAAACGGTTTTTTGCTCACCGGATTTCATGTTTTTAATGGAAAGGGTTCCGTTTTCAATTTCGTTGCTTCCGGCTATAACAACAAATTGAATCTTTTTGTTGTCGGCATAGGCAAATTGTTTCCCGATTTTAACAGTATCAGGGTATAATTCCGATGCAATATTCATACTGCGTATTTTTTCAAGTAATCCCAATGCAAAATCGGCTTCTTTGCCACCAAAGTTGACCAATAAGACTTTGGTGGAACTTTCTTGTTGTTCCGGAAATACATTCAATTCATTCATAACATCATAAATACGATCGGCACCGAAAGAAATGCCTACGCCGGAAACATCCGGTAAGCCAAATATTCCGGTCAAATTATCGTATCGTCCACCTCCGCAAATGCTTCCCATTTGAACATCGGAAGCTCTTACCTCGAGAATGGTTCCGGTGTAATAGTTTAGCCCTCTGGCTAAAGATAAATCAAAAATTACCGGGTCGCAGGCATCAAGGGAATTTAGATATTGCCATAAGGCATGCATTTCTTCCACGCCCTTCATTCCAATTTCAGAACTTGAAATCAGATTGGAAATGGACTTGATTTTCTCACTATGAGAACCATCCAGTATAAAAATAGGTTGCAATTTTGTAATGGCTTCTTCCCCAATCCCTTTGGATCTCAATTCCTCGTTTACTTTTTCAATTCCTATTTTATCCAATTTATCAATTGCCACTGTAATGTCTGTCAACCGATCAGAAAGGTTTAATGCTTCAACAATACCGGCTAAAATTTTCCGATTATTGATGTGGATTTTTACATTCACATGAAGTCGTTTGAAAACTTCGGTGATGATGCGAATGAGTTCAACCTCATTGAGCAAAGAATTGCTTCCGATGACATCTACGTCGCATTGATAAAACTCACGGTACCTGCCTTTTTGAGGCCGATCGGCACGCCAAACGGGTTGAATCTGAAAACGTTTGAATGGGAAAACCAATTGGTCTCTGTGTTGTACAACAAAACGGGCAAAAGGAACCGTAAGGTCATATCGCAAGCCTTTTTCAGTAATATGAGGAAGTAAGGATTGTGAGCTTAGTTTGTGTTCATCGCTAGCCTGACCTAAAAAATCTCCTGAATTTAAAATTCTAAAAACCAATTTATCACCTTCATCACCATATTTTCCAAGTAAAGTTGAAAGGTTCTCCATGGATGGAGTTTCAATAGGCTGATATCCAAAAAGCTCAAATACGTCTTTGAGGGTAGAAAAAATAAAATTTCTTCTTGCCGATTCTTTGGGCAGAAAGTCTCTGGTTCCTTTGGGTACTGAAAATTTTTGTAGGGCCATTAGGACTGTAAATTTAAATGTTTTGTCAAATAATCTATGTAGTTAGCGACTTCAGATTCTCCTTCTCGGGGCGCCCAAGGGGCAAAGTCTTTATCATTAATGGGAGCATAGGGTCCGTCTTTGAATTCATAAAATACGGTTTCCGGCTCTAAAGCAATTACTGTGTGCCAAATTCCTATTGGAATTTCCACCCCATAATTTCCCTGGGAAACATCCAGAATGAAGAATTCGGATATTTTTCCATCATCATGAAAAGTAAAAACAGCTCCACTTCCTCTTACCAAAAGAAAAATTTCTCTTTTGTCGGGGTTCAAGTGGCGGTGAGGACAAATATAACTGTTGGGTTCAATGGCATTCAACATTCTTTGTAGGGTGTCTTCCGGTCCCTCATGAAAACAATGTATGGTTCGCAACCTGGGACTGTCGGAGGCCACTTTACTAAGTGCATCAAGTCTTTCCTTGTTAATTATTATCATACAAAAGATCGATATTAATGAATCAGTTTTTTATACCGGAATTTCTTTTGTGACGTATCGCCCAATCGTTTTTTCTTGTTTTCTTCATACTCAGAATACGAACCTTCGAAGAAATACACTTGAGCATTCCCTTCAAAGGCTAAAATATGGGTAGCCACTCTATCTAGGAACCAACGATCATGAGAAATAATAACTGCACAACCGGCAAAATTTTCAAGTCCCTCTTCCAATGCTCGTAAGGTGTTCACATCAATGTCATTCGTAGGCTCATCGAGCAAAAGCACATTGGCTTCTGATTTGAGGGTCAGTGCTAAATGCATACGGTTTCTTTCTCCACCGGAGAGCACACCCGATTTTTTACCTTGATCGGCACCACTAAAATTAAAACGTGCAACGTAAGCCCTAGAATTCACCAGTCTGCCTCCCAATTGCATTTGTTCGTTACCTTCCGAAATGACTTCCCAAACGTTTTTTTCGGGATCAATTTCAGAATGAGCCTGATCAATGTATGCTACTTTTACGGTTTCGCCAGTGGTAAAGGTACCCTCGTTAGGGGTATCCATGCCCATAATTAATCGGAATAGGGTGGTTTTTCCCGCCCCATTGGGCCCTATTACTCCAACAATACCGGCAGGTGGCAATGAAAACGAAAGATTTTCATATAGAATTTTATCATCAAATGCTTTAGTTACGTTTTCGGCAATAATAACTTTATCACCCAATCGAGGACCATTGGGAATGTATATTTCCAAGCGTTCTTCTTTTTGTTTGATATCTTCGTCGAGCAGTCTTTCATAAGCCGATAAACGGGCCTTCCCTTTGGCATGGCGGGCTTTGGGTGACATTCTTACCCATTCCAGCTCCCGTTCCAAGGTCTTCTTATGCTTGGTTTCGAATTTTTCTTCCATGGCCATTCTTTTGGTTTTTTGATCTAACCAAGAAGAATAATTTCCTTGCCAGGGAATTCCTATCCCACGGTCGAGTTCTAAAATCCAACCGGCAACATTATCTAAGAAATACCTATCGTGGGTAACGGCGATAACCGTTCCTTTATATTGTTTCAAATGTTGTTCAAGCCATTCTATAGATTCTGCATCTAAATGGTTGGTAGGTTCATCTAATAATAAAATATCAGGTTCAGAAAGTAAAAGGCGACATAAAGCGACTCTTCTTCTTTCTCCTCCTGATAAGGTTTTAACTAAGCAATCTCCCTCCGGACATTGCAATGCATCCATGGCTCGTTCGAGTTTGGTATCGAGTTCCCAAGCGTCATGTTGTTCAATCAATTCAGTCAATTCACCCTGGCGGTTAATTAACTTATCCATTTCATCATCGGACATGGGTTCAGCAAAACGATTATTTACTTCTTCATATTCTTTTAGCATGTCTACAATGGGTTGAACCCCTTCCTGAACAATTTCTTTAACCGTTTTAGAATCGTCCAATTCCGGTTCTTGCGATAAAAATCCAATGCTATAACCCGGAGAAAAAACCACTTCCCCTAAAAAAGATTTTTCGAGACCTGCAATAATTTTCAATAGGGTGGATTTCCCTGAGCCATTCAACCCAATTACACCTATTTTTGCTCCATAATAAAAGGAAAGATAAATATTGCTTAATACTGTTTTGTTGGGTGGAAATATTTTACTTACATCCACCATTGAAAAAATAATTTTCTTGTCGTCTGCCATGTTATGAGTTTAATTTATATTATTTTGCGAAGTTCTTAAAATCCTCTATCAGTAAGCCATTGGGATGAGAATTGTCTATTTTGTGTTGGTCGAAGTATAAGGGTTTACCCTCTTTTAAAGAGATGATAAACTTCCAGCATTGCCCCCCATTTTTGGAGGTTTCAGCCGGGCCAATTTTATGAAGGATGGCAACGTTTGGATTTTTTAAATCAATGGCCTTCTCAATTTCTTCTTCACTTACCAGTTTTACCTGATAAGGATAAACTTTTTTAATTTTATCTAAGGTATTGACTTCAGAAGCCATATCAGTAGCTAATAACCAGAGTTCTTTGCTTTTTACTTCGGCTACATATTTTTTAGCCAAATCTTCAATTTTGTCCTTAGGGTTTTGAATTTTATAATTGACGTAATATTGCATTGCCAAAAGCAAACCGCCTAATTTGTAGACATAACCTTCGTTGTCTTCTTCATAAGAAAGGGGTATAGAACCTAAATCCGGCATTTTGTTAATGTCCCCTGACTTATCCCCTAAAATTAAATTCAAGATATTGTAAATGTTGTCGTTGTCAGCTTTTCCATATTTCGTAAGCTGAGCAAGAGAAATGTAGATAAATGAATTCTGAGGGCTCTTATTCAGCTTATTAAATTCTTGGGCGGAGATCACTTTAAAGGGTGTAATCGTCCAAAGTTTCTTCATTAAATCTGTGATGCTGTTATTGAATAAGGAAAGTTGGGTATCCTCCATAACAACATAGGTAGTGGTAGAAGGGAAAGACTTCAATTGAGCTTCATTGGCAAATTGAGTTTGGGCTTTCAATATTGTGCTTGAAAAAATTAAAAATAAAATTAGAATGCAGTTTATTCGTTTCATTTGGATTAAATTGAAGTTAGTATGTTTTAAACTAAAGAATTTCAATTTTATTTTGCAAAGGTAACCAAAAGAAATAATCCTATTTTTGTCTGAAAATAATTCATGTTAAAGATTAGGTTGAATGAGGTTATTTAAGAAAAAGCAAATTGTTTCGGCAGATACCCTAAATACATCCGCTGTAATGAAATTTTTGCGACATAAAACCAGCCTAATTTCGGTGATTTTTATTGGTATTGTGTTTCTGCTTGCCGTTTTGGGCTATGCAATTACTCCGGATTCCACCCCCTATGCCAATACGCAAATTCTAGAAATAGCGACACAAAAGCCGGGGTTCTTTATTACATTTCTAGAGATAGATGGAAATGAACCTAATACAGAAAGCTTTTTCTTCAAAAAGATGCTTTTTGGTGAAAAATCAAATAAAAAATTAATTCCTATTGAATCATATCAAATTACTGATTCAACCATTGAATACAGACCATATTCTGATGAAACTGTTGCTAAAAGTAGTACTCAAAGCATTCCTTTTTCAAAAATATCTACGCATGACAAAGGATATCCTAAACAAAAACTTATTGAAGAACATATAGTAAAAAAAACATTTTGGTTAGGTACTGATTCCTTTGGCAGAGATTACTTAAGCCAGTTAATTATTGGTGCAAGGGTGAGTTTATCGGTAGGGATCATTTCAGTGATGATATCCCTTTTTGTAGGTGTTTTGTTAGGTTCTCTTGCCGGATATTTTAAAGGCTGGATCGACAATTTAATCATGTGGTTTATTAATGTAGTTTGGTCCATCCCCACCTTACTTTTGGTTATTGCTATCACTTTTGCTCTTGGAAAAGGATTTTGGCAAGTATTTATCGCTATTGGATTAACCATGTGGGTTGAAGTAGCACGTGTTGTTCGCGGTCAAATTATCAGTATCAGAGAACTTGAGTACGTAGAGGCTGCCAGAGCTCTGGGGTATAAAAACAGCAGGATTATTTTCAAACACATCCTCCCTAATATTACCTCTTCCATCATTATTCTATCCGCGGCAAATTTCGCATCTGCGATTCTCATTGAGGCTGGCCTTAGTTTTTTAGGAATTGGAATACAACCTCCCATTCCTTCTTGGGGTATGATGATTAAAGAAAATTACCGTTTTATTATTTTGGATTCCGCTTATTTGGCTTTTATTCCTGGCTTAGC
Source organism: uncultured Bacteroidales bacterium (assembly GCA_964543995.1). Classification (GTDB taxonomy): domain Bacteria; phylum Bacteroidota; class Bacteroidia; order Bacteroidales; family CAIXTV01; genus CAIXTV01. Next base: position 35,226 of record CAZJBB010000001.1, on the reverse strand, counting down.
CATTATGTTTATAGTTCTTGCTTTTATGGTGATTGGCAATCAGTTGAGAGATGTTTTAAATGTCAAAGAACAATAAATTTTCGGATAAATTTTCGAAAGTATTTAAAATTTAACAAAAATATTTGTCGAACTTCGATTTTTGCTGTATTTATAGTCATTGCTATAAAAAGTTGTAATAATTATTGAAGTAAGCTTGGATAATTTATTCAGTATTACAAGTAAATATTTCCAAAAATTCGTAACCAAAATTCATTGATAGCCTCCACATCCCATTTATCAAAAGGCCTGATAATTAAAGGAATTTAAAATTATTTAGAATCATTCTAAACGGCTTAAAAGACTGGTTTTAACTTCTAGATAACGTTTATAAGTAACCTTGAAATTTACATTTGTTATACCTAATAATCCATTATTATTGATAATAATTCATTAATAAATCTAATATTTAAAGGTACTATGAAAACGATACAATTATGTTTATTTCAAGGAATTAAATTCTTTTTAGCCTTCTCTTTTTTATTAATTTCCGTGATGTCAGAAGCCCAATGCCCTCCAAGCACCGGGTTTACTGCGTCAGATACCATAGTTTGTTCAGGTTTACCTGTCACCTTCAATAATACCTCAATGGGAGTAAGTTTGAAGTATATTTGGACTTTTGGGGATGGAACTACTTCTACGGCCTCTAGTCCTAGTCATATTTTTCCTGATAATGTTGGGGGAAGTTTCAATTACTATCATGTGACTTTATTATCTACTGACACAATACATAATTGTTCATCTTCATTTTCGATGCTTATAAAAGTAAAACAAAGACCAAATACGTATTATTGGCAATCCAGTAATTTTCACATATGCCTTCCTTCAATAGAAGCTCTTCCTATTGAAGTAAAAGTTTATAATTATTCAGACACAAATACTATTTCGCATTTCACAGTTAACTGGGATCAAGGTTTAGGACCACAAAATGTGGTTACACCTTTTACCATGACTACTTCAATCTCGAACTTTTATACAAGCACAGGTTATTATCATGTGGAGTTTTCTGCTGTTGGTTTAAACGGGTGCGTAAGTTCTACAATAGATACACTTTCTATTATTAGCAATCCTGTTGCTGAATTTACCCCTCCCATTTCCGGTACTAACGTGGGCTGTACTCCTTTAACGCTAAGTATAATAAATACAAGCTCAAATATCACTCCTACAACTTTAACTTACATTACGTGGGGAGACTACCAAGTAGATTCACTTCCTGTGGGTCGCTTGCCCGGAGATACATTATATCACACCTATTCTCATCCAACATGCGATTCTGCTGGTAATAATTCTGCTTTTATGATCCGGTTATCAACAATAAATAGTTGTGGTTCAAGTTATCAAGTGTATTATCCAATCAGTATCTATAAAAAACCGGTCGCTGTTTTTGCACTGAGTGCAGATACCACATGTGCTAATAGCCCTACAACATTTATAAATCAATCACATCCAAATTTTTGTGCTGCTAATCCAGCTACTTTCTATTATTGGGATTTTGGTGATGGAACTCAAGCAGGTCCAATACTTGGTACTTCAATCAATCCAACACCTAATGTATCACACACCTACCTGAACCCAGGAGTATATTATGTAAAGCTCACGGCAGCAAATTCCTCAACTTATGGATGTGGTACAACTGATACAACACTAAAAATAGTAGTTGTTAAAACAACGGCAAACTTTAACTTTACAAGTAATTGCGCAGGAGTTCAAATTCATTTTACCGATTCCTCTACTACAAGTGGAGGACCCATACTTTCATGGCTCTGGCAGTTTGGCGACGGTACTACTTCGACTCAGCAAAGCCCAAATCATACTTATGCGGTTGGAGGAAATTATACCGTGACCCTACACGTTACAGGAACCAGCGGGTGTACTAGTACGATTTCTCGTTTGGTAATTATTTATTTGAAACCCTCCCCAAACTTCAGTTACACAAATACTTGCTTGGGCACCATAACTCAGTTTACCGATATGAGTAGTTCAACATATCCGATAATTTCACGACTTTGGAAATTTGGAGATGGAGCCACTTCCACACTAACCAATCCTTCTCACCAATATAATTCAAGCGGAACTTTTGTAGCAAGGTTAATTTTAACAAACTCAATGGGGTGCACTGATTCCATTTCTAAAAATGTAATTATCCGCCAACAACCCAATGCTGCATTTGCAATAACTTCCTCCTTAAGTTGTGCATCAAACATGCAAGTCAGTTTTACCAGCCAATCAACTACTTCTAACGGAGTCATTACTTCATATTTATGGAATTTTGGTGATGGAACCCCTTCAGCTACTTCACAAAATCCAGGACATACTTACAATAACCCCGGAGCTTATATAACCACTCTCATTGTTGGTGACCAATACGGTTGCCTTGATACCATTTCGCATACCAATACAGTAAATCCGATCCCTGATGCACAGTTCACCTTTGATACGGTTTGTTTAGGTAATCCAACTCATTTTAGTGACATATCAAATCTACAAGGGGGTAGTATTCTGTATAAATGGAAATGGTCATTTGGTGACAACTCAATTGATACCATTCATCAGAACCCGACTCATGTATATGTTGCTCCTGGGTCACATAGTGTTAAGTTTATTGTTTTTAACTTAAATGGATGCTCTGATACCATAACTGGAAATGTTTGGGTTGACTCTCTCCCCTCACCTGCTTTTACCTCAGACGTTGTTTGTAGAGGTGTTCCTACAAGTTTCCAAGAAAGCTCAATCACTCATGGTGCTCCAATAAGCCAATGGAATTGGACATTTGGACTTAATGCAAACGCTACGGTTCAAAATCCTACTCATGTTTTTGATACTTCAGGGCTTATCAATACCGTATTAAAAGTAACGGATAATAATGGTTGCTCAAACCAAATCACTCAAGCTGTTACCGTATACCCACATCCTTTAGCTAATTTTTCTATAGTCCCCTCTTGCTTGGGGCAGCCTACTTTGCTTTTGGATTCAACAAACGGTTTAGGATTTCCAATAACAAGTTGGTTTTGGGATTTTGGGAATGGGATGACTTCAACTCTACAAAATCCGGTTACCGGTTATGGTATGGTTGGGACCTATAATATCCAACTCACGGTGAACAACGCCCTTAATTGCATTTCAACGGTTACCAAAAGTTTTATTTTCGATTCACTACCCGAAATACACTTCTATGCTGATACCGTTTGTGCCAACACCCCTACTCATTTCACAGATGCCTCAATATCTCATGGAAGTATGAATATTTCTTGGAATTGGAATTTTGGAGATGGAAGTACCAGTATTTTGCAGAATCCAAACCACACATTTACATCTCCGGGTATCCACAATGTGTCTTTAACCGTTACCAATGCAAAAGGATGTATCGATACTTTAATACAATCGGTTTCAGTTGACACCCTTCCTTTGCCACAATTTTCAGTAAGTCCGGTTTGTTTGTACAATTCTGCACAATTTATACAAACTTCTATGGCCTTTGGTGGAGCAAATATTTCCAATTTGAACTGGACTTTTGGAGATGGATCAAGCTCTAGTATGATCCAACCAACACATCAATATTCCGTTTCCGGTTCGTTTAATACCATCTTGCAAGTCACAGATAGCAAAGGATGTACTGCTGCAATTTCTCATACTACAACAGTGTATCCATTACCAGTGGCTAATTTTTCTTCCGTTAATCATTGTTTAGGAAGCCTAACCACTTTTTCTGATTCCAGTAATTTGGCTGGTGGAACTTTGTTAAATCAAACTTGGAGTTTTGGTGATGGGGCTTCAACCAGCAATTTGTAAAATCCAACTCATACCTATCCTGCTGAAGGAGTTTATTTTATTACATACATAATGTCTAATTCACGAGGATGTAAGGATACTATTGTTAAATCAGTGACCATTGATTCTCTGCCGGTTGCAAGCTTTTTTACAGATACTGTTTGCAAAGGGAATGCTACTCATTTTTATGACAATTCACAATCTCATGGAAGTAATAATATTTCTTGGTTGTGGAACTTTGGAGATGGCCTTACCAACAATATACATAATCCGTCTCATACTTACCTAAATTCTACTCAATATAATGTAACTCTGATTGTTTCAAATCAATTTGGTTGTAAAGACACAGTGCTTTCATCGGTAAAAATTGATTCTTTGCCGGATGCAAATTTTAGTTCAATAAATGTACCTTATGGATCCCCAATGCCATTTACTGACCTTTCCGTTTCACATGGAAGTCCGGTGATTGGTTGGCAATGGTATTTTGGAGATGGGACGACTTCAATTGCTCAGCATCCTGTTCACTTATATCCAAGCGCATCAACATATTCAGTTATGCTTATTGCCCAAGATGCAAAGGGCTGTATAGACACTGTTATTCATAATGTGACAGTTTATCCCCTACCCTTACCCAATTTTAATGCAAATGCGGTTTGTTTTGGAGATTCAACACATTTTACCGATGTTTCAACTCCTTCCGGGAGTCCAATTAGCAATTGGCTCTGGAACTTTGGCGATGGGAGTTCTTCTTCTCTGCACAATCCGGTACATTTATATAATAACCCAGGCACTTATCTCGTGAAACTGATAGTTGTTGACTCACATGGGAGTTCAGATAGTGTTTTCAAAAATGTGGTAATTAATAGCTTACCTATTTCAAATTTCACGAGCACCGTTTCTTGCTTTAATACACCCACCCAATTTAACAATACGTCCAATGCCATAAACTCAACAATTACCCTCAACACTTGGTTATTTGGTGATGGAGGGAGTTCAACCAGTTCGAATCCGACTCACTTTTATACACCTACTTCTTCTATTATTAATTACAATGTAAAACTCACTGTAACTGATGCCAATGGATGTAAAAGCAGTGCAACGCATAATCAGACAGTTTACCCGGAAGTTTTCGCGGAATTTATTTCAGATACAGTATGTACATCTTTCCCTGTACAATTAATGGAACAGTCTCATAGCATCAGTGGTACTATTGTCAATTGGCATTGGGATTTTGGGAATGGAGATGTCAATAATTCGCAATATCCTGTGTATTCTTATCCTCTTGTTGTCAGTCCGGTATATTACCCGGTTAAATTGGTTGTTTTGGATAATCATGGATGCAGCGATACCATTACGCACAATTTGTATTTAAAACCATTACCTCATGTTGACTTTAGTGCGGATTCGGTTTGCTTTGGCAGCACAACGCATTTTTCCAGCAATGCTTATAGTGCAGGGGGTACAATAACTAATTATCATTGGAGTTTTGATGGTGCTTCCTCCAGTCTATCTAACCCAACTCATGTCTTTTCGAACTGGGGATCTTCTAATGCAACTTTAACAGTTACAGACATCAATGGGTGTATTAATACCATCTCAAAACAAGTTTTTGTAGACTCTTTGCCAATTGCAAATTTTACGGAATCCAATACCTGTTTTTCAACTCAAATTAATTTTACAGACCTATCTATAGGAAATGGGAGCCCAATTTTTTCATGGTATTGGAATTTTGGAAATTCAAACTATTCTTCTCTGCAGAATCCTTCATATTATTACACCACTGCAGACACTTTTAATGTCACTTTAACTGTAAAAAACACCAAAGGATGTTCCAACAGTCAAACCCATTCTATTACTATAAATCCTAATTCAAGTTTTGCATTTACAGCGGATACTGTTTGTTTTGGTGAACAAACAAGCTTTCAAACCTTGTTTACAAATCCAAACATTACCATTGTTTCATCCTATTGGGATTTTGGTGATGGTGCAAGTGCTGTCTTGAACAACCCCACCCATCAATTTGCTTTGCCGGGTAATTATCATGTTTCACTAACGGTTCTATTTAGTAATGGTTGTTCTGAAACCATATTCAAAATTGTAAAAGTAAATGCTCTGCCATTAGCTAGTTTCTCAGTTAGTGATGCTTGCCTTGGATCTGTTTCTACCTTTACAGATGCCATTTATGGTACCGGAAACAATAATATTTCCAGGTACTGGATTTTTGGCGATGGTCAATCTATTAATGGTGGAACAAACCAAAATCATACTTATCTTGCTCCAGGTTCTTACACCTCGAGTTTGATAGTTACAAACTCATTTGGCTGCAAGGATACTGCAAATAGTATTGTCCACATTCAAGCTAAGCCAAATCCTGATTTTTCATTTACTGATGCTTGTTTGGGAACCTCAACCTTGTTTACTGATAATACCATTTCCAACAATAGCATGATAACTTCCTGGGAATGGAATTTTGGCGATGGAAACATTTTTAATATTCCATGCCCTGTTTTATACACGCAATATATTAATCATCAGTATAACAGTCCAGGAACTTATTGGGTGAAATTGGTAATTTCAAATTCGCTTTGTTCTGACACAGCAGCAGTTTCTGTTACAATAGATTCCATACCTCACGCACATTTTACGAACACTACGGCTTGTTATCAAGATTCAACCCATTTTACTGAGCAATCTATTATGTCCAGTCATCCGATTGTTTCATGGCTTTGGACATTTGGAGACGGATATACATCCACAGCTAAAAATCCTGTTCATTTATATAACTTCCCTGGGAGTTATCTTGTAAGCTTAACTGTTTTTGATGTTGAAGGATGTAAAGATTCTGTGCAACAATGGATATTGGTAAGAACCAACCCTGCTACTGATTTCACTTATTCAATAAGCGCTGCAGGAAGTCCAAGTGTATTTTCTGATATTAGTATTCCAAACGGAGGAAATATTAGTGGATGGAACTGGAACTTTGGTGACAGTACTACTTCTGCTTTACAAAATCCAATTAAAACTTATTTTCTACCTGGAATATACAATGTAACCTTAACAATTACAAATGTTTGGGGTTGTAAAGACTCGAGCAGTTATACGGTGGTTGTTAATTCACCGATAATTACGGCAGGTTTTTCATACTCAACGGGTTGTGAGGGAGCATTAACTTCTTTTACTGACACTTCTCACGTTGGCTATGGTTCAATAGTTCAATGGAATTGGGATTTTGGTGATGGTTTTACTTCAACAATCCAAAATCCAACGCATACCTATATTAGCTCTGGCGATTATATAGTAAGGCTTATTGCTATTAGTAATTTCAATAATTCAGACACTATTTATCAATCTGTTCCCGTCTTTCCTTTACCAATTTCCAGTTTTACATTTTCAACCCCATGCGTTGGAACATCTATGAATTTCATGAACAATTCGACCATTTCTTCCGGAAATATTGCAGGAGATACATGGATTTTCGGTGATGGTTTCTCTTATAATTCATATAATACTTCTCGTACTTTTCTAGATACCGGCTTAATTTCTGTTACACTCGTAATTCATTCAGATAAAGGCTGCTTGGATACAATTTCACAAGCCATCAAAATAAATTCAATTCCTGAAGTTCACATTAATAGTGATATGACTAATGGATGCTCACCATTGTTGGTTAATTTTTCTGATTCAAGCATTGTGACAAACGGAACTATTACTTCTTGGGCCTGGAATTTCGGAGATGGAAACACTTCAAATTCACAGCATAGTTCTTATCACATCTATAAAGATCCCGGAATTTATAGTGTTTCTTTATGGGTATATTCCGACAATGGCTGTTTTAACTCCATGACTGTTAATAATTTAGTAACAGTTTATCAAAAACCTACAGCAGCTTTTTCAACTTCTCCGAATACTGTAAGCGATAACGATGGAAATGTTTGGTTTTCAAATCTTTCTACAGGAGCTACCCTTTGGCAATGGGATTTTAATGATGGTATGAGTTCTATTTTAGAATCACCGGCAATTTTATATAAAATTCCGGGGAAGAAACTAATTAGTTTGATAGTTTCAAATGAATTCGGTTGCAAGGATACGGTTAGTCATGAATTTTTGGTAACACATGAAGACGAATTTTTTATTCCCAATGCATTTAGCCCAAATAATGACAATTTAAACAGCTACTTCGGTCCTTATGGAGAAAATTTGGAAGCTAAGCATTTTAAAATGCATATCTGGAACCGCTGGGGTGACTTAGTCTATTCAACAACTTCACCCAATAATCTTTGGGCAGGGAAAGATTTAAAAGATACCGATTGCCCTATTGGCACTTATATTTATCAAATATTTCTTGATGACAAAAACGGTTTAAGTAAAATCTATAAAGGGCAAGTAACATTAATTAGGTAGATTTGTATTTTTCATTTACCGATTAATATTTTTATTAACTTTGCATCGCTTTTGCGGATGTGGCGTAATTGGTAGCCGCGCCAGACTTAGGATCTGGTTCCGAGAGGAGTGTGGGTTCGAGTCCCTTCATCCGCACCATTTAATTTCTGTTTTCAGAAGTTAAAAATGTGGCAATTTTTTTGAGCAACAAGGATTGCAATTACATCTGCGAATTTGGGTTTATAACTTTTATTTCGAAAAACCTAAGGTCTTTTACCCCAATATCATTCTAAACATTTCTTTAAAGTCCAAGAATCCAAACATTTGCAACACGGTTACCATGATAATGCAAACCATGGCCCAGCGAATAAACTGCATTCCCCAGCTTACTGCATATTTTGCAGCAACAAAAGCTCCAACAATATTTCCTACAGCATGGATTAAACCATATCGGTAATCTACCATCCCTGAAATCATAAAAACAATCAGCGAACAGGGAGCATACATAAGTACAATCAAGTTTTTAATGGCATTGGCTTTTATTACGTTATATCCTGCACCCAATATAACCCCGGCAATGATAAAATAACCCACTCCCACGTGAATAAAACCCCCATAAATACCGATGATAAAAAACAAAAGATATTGCCACTTGCTCAAAGGTTTGTTCATGAGTTCTTCGTTGGTTTTGCTGAGGTAAGAGGGTTTGAAAAGAATAAAAAACAGCATGATTAGCATGGCCGAGCCGATAGCATATTGTATGAATTTATCATTCAAACTTACTGCAATTTGCGCACCTATAATGGACCCTATCACAGTGGGAATTCCTAAATGAATACCTTTTTGGGTATCCAATACTTTTTGTTTGCGAAAACTCCTCACAGCCACCAAATTCTGAATTACTACCGCCACCCTATTGGTTCCATTGGCCACATTTGGTGGTAGGCCTAGAAACATCAATAATGAAAGAGAAATTATTGTTCCACCCCCTGCAAGGGTATTGATAAACCCCACCAATAAACCTGAAATAATGAGTGCTGAAACAACTAACCAAGACATATTTGCGATGTATTAGGATTGCTGTTTTGCTTTCAACCGACTGAATTTTTTCCCATACAGAAAATACAATGCTAAGCCAATGATCAGCCAAACGATAAAGCGCATCCAATTGGTAATGCCAAGTTCTGTCATTAAATACAAATTGGTGAGCAAGCCCATCATGGGAATGAGTGACAATTTTTTTACGATACCAACAATTGTCAAAGTAATGGCAAAACCCACGAAAATCAAATAGGGAATCTGAGGTTTCAATATGTCCCAAGACGAAAAATCAATTGCATAAAAAAGGTTAGTAATCCACTGAGAATCAAATATAAATAATACAATAAAAAGCAAAATCCAAACTATAGGAAGATAAATTCTACAATTATAATAGGGCACTCGAAAACGTTTTTCACGTATTGCACCCGGAATAACCGATTCCAAACGTTTTTCCCAGAATAGCAATCCCCCCGAAACCAGCACAAAGGCAAATAAGGTTCCAATACTGGTTAAGTCGGTAACTTCAGTCAGGTTCAGGAATAAACTTGGAATGGCCACAAATATTCCGGTGACGATGGTGGCAAAAGCCGGGGTTTTGTATTTGGGATGCAATTTAGAAAAAATCTTAGGTAATAATCCATCGCGACTCATACTCATCCATATTCGTGGTTGACCTACCTGAAAAACCAGCAAAACACTGGCCATAGCTATGATGGCACTTAATGCTATCAATCCCGAAAACTTAGTAAGATGCAGTTTTTCAAAAGCATAAGCCAAAGGGTCTCCCACTGCAAGTTCAGAATAGTTTACTAAACCGGTAAGCACCAAGCTAATCACTACATATAAGACCGTAGTAATGATAAGTGAGAGAATCATGGCGCGGGGTAAATCCCGCTTGGGATTTTTACATTCTTCGGCGGTGGTAGAAATGGCATCGAAACCGATGTAGGCAAAGAAAACGCCGGAAACGCCTTTCATTACCCCTACCAATCCATTGGGAGCAAAAGGCGACCAATTTCCGGGATTGATATAAAAAGCACCTACGCCAATGATCAACAAAAGAATGGCCAATTTCAATAATACCATTAAGTTCCCGGCTACTTTTGATTCATATATCCCTCTGTAAACCAGTGCGGTAATTAAAACTACTATGGCAAATGCCGGAATATCGGCGATGATTTTCAAGCCGAAAATTTGGGGAGCGCTTTGCCAAGCATGATAGGCTTCTTGTAGATTGGCACTTAGTGAACTGAAATCAACGCCTTTGGCGAGTTTTTCCGTTACTTCCCCAAACCCCCTGTAGGCAGATAGGTAATCGGTACAAAGAAAGTCCGGGATTTTCAACCCCATCCCATTCATAAAGGAAGTAAAGTAATCTGACCAAGAAATGGCCACAGCAATATTTCCCACGGCATATTCCATAATTAAATCCCATCCGATAATCCAAGCAATGAGTTCTCCAAAGGTCGCATAAGCGTATGTATAGGCACTTCCGCTGATGGGAATTGCAGAGGCAAAATGGGCATAGCACATGGCTGAAAATCCACAGGCAATGGCTGTAAAAACAAAGAGCAAGGAAACTGCAGGCCCTCCACTAGCGGCTGCATTGCCTATGGTGCTGAAAATCCCTGCACCAATAATAGCCGCAATTCCAAGTGAAGTGAGGTCACGGACATTTAAGTTTTTTTTTAAGCTGTGTTCTTGTCCGGAATTTCGTTTCGCATCCGCCAAAATGGAATCAATCGATTTTCTCCGGAATAATTCCATGGGTTACAAATGTTGTTTTGGAAAAGTAAGCCCTGATTGCACTTTTTTGCGTATAAGCTGAGTTATACTTTCCGTATCATAACCACAGATTTTATATAATTCTTCTTGTGTTCCTTGTTCAATATATAGATCCGGAATTCCGAGTACTTGAATTTCCGCTTGATAATGATGAAGATTCATAAATTCTATAACCGCACTTCCAAGTCCCCCCTTTATAGATCCATCTTCAACCGTAATAATGTATTTTTGCGAGGCAAAGATTGTGTGAAGTAATTCCTCATCTAGGGGCTTAAGATAGCGAATGTCGCAATGACATATAGAAATGCCTTCTTTCTTCAAAATTTCAGAAGCTTCAACCACAAAATTACCCACATGACCTATGGAGATGACTGCGATATCCTCTCCTTCCGAAATCAACCTGCCTTTGCCCGGAGTTAAAGGGGCGAAATCTTGCTTCCATTCACTTATCACACCCCTGCCTTTTGGGTATCGAATAACCACCGGCCCCATGCCTTCTAATTGGGCAGTATACATCATATTTCTTAATTCCACTTCATTCATAGGCGAGCAAATGGTAAGACCGGGTATGGGTCTGAAAAATGCCAAATCATAAGCACCATGATGTGTAGCACCATCTTCTCCAACCAGACCACCTCTATCTAAACATAAAACAACCGGTAATCCTTGCAGGGCGACGTCGTGAATAACCTGATCGAATGCCCTTTGCATAAAAGAAGAATATATATTGCAAAAAGGAATCATGCCTTTTGCAGCCATTCCGGCAGAAAAAGTCACGGCATGTTGTTCTGCAATACCCACGTCAAATGCTCGGTGTGGCATTTTTGCCATCATTAAATTAAGAGAACAACCTGTTGGCATGGCAGGGGTTATTCCCACAATTTTTGGGTTTCTCTCGGCAAGCTCTATGATGGTTTTTCCAAAAACCACCTGATATTTTGGGGTATGGTTTTTACATGGACTTTCAATAATTTCTCCGGTTTGCTTATCAAAAACACCCGGTGCATGAAATACGGTTTGGTTTTTCTCTGCATATTTCAAGCCTTTTCCTTTTACGGTGATACAGTGCAGAATTTTTGGACCCGGAATGTTCTTCAAGTCATTTAAAAGTTGCACCAAGCGAACCACATCGTTTCCATCAACCGGACCAAAATACCTGAATTTCAATGATTCAAACAAGTTGCTTCGTTTCATCAAACCGGTTTTGATTGCATTGTCAATTTGTTGAACTAAAGCACGGGTATTGGGGCCGTATTTTTTTCCACGACTTAAAAAATTCCAAATTTTGGTTTTTACCTTATTGTAAATTCTGGAAGTGGTAATATCGGTAAGATATTCACTCAAAGCACCCACGTTTTTATCTATAGCAATACCGTTGTCATTCAAGATAATTAATATATCGGCTTTGGAAGTTCCTGCATGATTCATGGCTTCGAAAGCCATACCGGCAGTCATGGATCCGTCTCCAATGACAGCAATATGCTTGCTGTCTTTGTCATTATTCAGTTGGGAAGCCACTGCCATTCCTAAAACTGCGGATATTGAAGTGGAGGAATGACCTACCCCAAAGGCATCGTATTCGCTTTCACTCATTTTCGGGAAACCGCTGATGCCATGAAATTGGCGATTGGTATGAAATTGACTTTTTCGACCGGTAAGAATTTTATGGGCATACGCCTGATGTCCCACATCCCAAACAATTTTATCTTTTGGGGTGTTGTAAACATAATGCAAGGCAACCGCTAGTTCCACCGCACCTAAACTGGCTCCCAAATGACCGGGATTACTCGATATCACATCAATAATAAACTGCCTCACTTCTTCGCTAAGTGCAGGTAATTCATCTGACTTCAACTTTTTAAGGTCAATTGGGAAATCGATGTTATCTAAGAGCGGATAATTCATTTATATAATTCACGGTCAATTTGCAAAAATACGATATTTCACTCCTTATTCAGTAGCAAATTGTATTTCTTTCTATTCGATAGCACCTGAAGCGCTTCTTTTATCAATGTGCTGTGATCAAAATTATATTGCATCTGATATTTGAGAGGAAAATAACAACGTACTATTTCCGATTCTATTAAAATTCTGAGCTCTGTTTTAACTTTTTTTATGGCTTTAATTTTCGCTCTTTGAAGTTTATTATGAAGTGATTTAAGTTCTGAGGTAAGATTAGTAAACTGTGATTCATTTTGATGTTCCTCTATGATTTTCAAATCTATGTCAGTAGGGGTAATTATGTGTTCGACATCTTTATATAACTCTTTTTCGAAAGCTGAATATTCCTTCTCGGACAATGACCATGTTTTAATATCTAACAGATAATCATGGGTGTTTCGATAAAATGACGCAAAATCCCGTATCCAATTTCCCGAAGAAACGGATTGAATTATGGGTTGTGCAGGCACATTTTCGAACACTATATCCGGAAGAATGCCTCCCAAATTAAAAACCATACGATGGTTTTGGGTATAGAATTCCTTTTTCAAGGTATCCGAATACTTGTTAACCATATTGTCGATGTATTTATGGGAATAGTCCAGTTCTTGTATACAGCGCCCGGAGGGTGTGTAATATCGAGCGGAAGTGACATACAGTTGTGTGTTTTGTGCCAGAAATTGAGTTCCTTGAACATAGCCTTTTCCCCAGCTTTTTTGCCCAATAATTACAGCTCGGTCATAATCCTGAAAAGCACCCAATACTATTTCGGCCGCTGAAATGCTGTTGGCATTGGATAATACAACTATGGGGATTAACGTATCCATTGGTTCATAAAGGCTTGTGTAAGAATAATTTGCCGCTTGGTTGTTCTCCGATTTCAAATCGCAAATGAGTTTGCCTTTAGGAAGAAAAAGATTGGCTGTATTAATGGCTTCTTGCACTAAGCCACCCATATTGTCTCTAAAATCAAGCACCAAACCCGATAGTTTATATTGTTTTTTCAAAAAAGAAAACGCAAAGCGCATCGAATCATACGCATTTTCCAAAAACTGGGTGCATTTAATATAACCTACACTGTCGTTAATCATTCCATAATAGGGTACCGATGGGGAAATGATCTTTTTTCTTTCGACTGTTTTTCTAATCTTTCCAATTCCGGGGCGTATAATTTCTAATTGCAATCTGCTGCCTTCTTCCCCTTTGATATGAGAAACCGATTCAGCGAAATTCAGGTTTTTCAATATAAATGTATCGGCTTTGACAATCAAGTCTCCAATCCTAAGATCCGCTTTCTGCGCCGGATAAGCTTCGTATATTTCAGTAATACAAAGCCCACTATCTCTTTGATATAAACCCACCCCAATTCCGGTAAATAAAAAACCTTTCCAAGCATTGTTCTTAGATTTTACATCTTCTTCGGTAAGAAAAACGGTAAAGGGGTCTAAGGATTGATCAATGGCATCAATTCCAATTCGAAGGAGTCGTTCAGGATTAATTTTATCAACGTAGGAGTTATTGAGTGCTTTAAAATAGGACTCAAATACCTCAATGTTTTTTTGAATACTGGTGTTGGTATCAGTTTGACCCCTTATAATAGCACTGCCGAGGAAGAATAAGCTAAATATACTGTACTTTAAAACTAATTTCAACTTCATCTACAAAAGCCCTAACTCCAACATGGCTTCCTCCGAAAGCATATCCTTGTCCCAAGGGGGTTCAAAAGTCAATTCAACCTTTACTTCGTTCACCTCCTCAATAGATTTTATATCATTATAAACATCATTTGGAAGCGATTCGGCTACCGGGCAGTTTGGGGAAGTCAAGGTCATCATGATGTGTACATCCTTTTGGTCATTAACTCTTATCCCATAAATTAGACCCAGATCATAAATATTCACTGGTATTTCAGGGTCAAAAATACCCTTAAGTTTTTCAATAATTTTCGATTCTAATGGGCTTGGATTTTGTATTTCCATGGGAAAATTAAGATTTGGTTTTAAAGGCCAGAGCATACAACTTCATCTGTTTAATCATGGATGTCAAGCCATTAGATCGGGTGGGGCTAAGGTGTTCTTTCAATCCAATTTTATCGATAAATTCAAAATTTGAATTTAAAATTTCATCAGGTGTCCTTTGGGTTAATACACGAATTAAAATGGCAACAATCCCTTTGGTAATAATGGCATCGCTATCGGCAGTAAAATTGATTTTGCCTTCTTGATAAGTAGCGTGAACCCAGACTTTTGACTGACAACCCGAAATAAGATGTTGATCATCTTTATATTGTTCATCAATTAATGGCAAGCTTCTGCCTAATTCAATGATATAGTTATACTTATCCATCCAATCTTCAAAGTCTTCAAATTCACTGATGATTTCTTCTTCAATTTCTTGTATATTCATAAAGTGCTTTTATTATTAACAATGACGAAAAGATATTGTTTAATCGTGAGTCTCAGTTTTTCTCGCTTGGTACAAAAACCTTGAATTAGCTAATCTCTCGGTTCCTATAGTCAATATAATCATTCATTCTAGGGTGATATTCTTCGGTGAGCAAGGGTGAAGAAATTAAAAAATCGGCAGTTGAACGGTTACAAGCAGTGGGCACGTTATATACAACCGTTATTCTTAACAAGGCTTTTACGTCTACGTCATGGGGTTGAGAGTACATGGGATCCCAGAAAAACACCATCATATCAATTTCCCCTTCCGAAATCATGGCTCCCAGCTGCTGGTCACCGCCTAACGGACCTGACTTTAGTTTTTTAACCGGGAAACGAAAATTATCGTTGGCTTGCATCTTTTTTTGAAGCGCTTGTTCCACCATCATTCCGGTGGTTCCTGTACAAATCAATTGATGGTTTAAAAGTACTTTGTAGTTCCAATCTACCCATTCTATCAAATCTTTTTTTCGGTTGTCGTGAGCAACAAGAGCAATGCGTTTAGTTACTTTCATAAGTCATTCTTTAAAATAGGTTAAAATTAATTTATCATCCTCGAAAACAGCATAAGAATTAGATTTTATCCATTCTCCAAGGTTCACATATCGACAAGTTTCACTTATTTGAATGTCGAGAGGCAAATGACGGTGTCCGAAGATAAAAAAGTCAAATGGTTCTTGAGCTATTTTTTCTTTGCAATATTTTATCAATCGCTCCTTTTCTTCACCAAGGAAAATTTCATCGGAATTTCCATTGGCTATGCGGCTTCTGCTTGAGAAAAACTGAGCGATTTTAAAAGCAAAATTAGGATGTAAACGAGCAAACAACCATTGATTTATTTTACTGGCAAACAGAACTTTAATAAACTTATACCCCCAATCTTGAGGCCCCAATCCATCGCCATGACCAATTAAAAATCGCTTTCCATTCATTTCTTTTACAATGGGTTCCTTATGGATTTCCATTTGCAGTTCTTCTTTGAAGTAATCGAATACCCACATATCATGGTTTCCGGTAAAATAATGGATTTTCACTCCGGCATCTGCAAGTTCAGCAAACTTGCCTAATAATCTTACATAACCTCTTGGAACAACAGAGGTATATTCGAACCAGAAATCAAAAATATCTCCCAAAAGGAAAAGTTCTGAAGCATCTGCCTTAATTTCATCCAACCATTGCACAAATCTTTTTTCCCTGATGAAGCTGCTTTTTTTATCAGGAACCCCTAAATGACAATCGGAGGCGAAATAGATTTTTGATTTCATTTTTTTAGGGTCTCAGTAATTTTTTTCTCAAGGTCGAAATTTTCCAATCCTTTGGCTACGATTTTCCCTTCTCTATCCAATAGTATTAGATATGGAATGGCACTCACATTATACATCTTAACAGCAGGACTATCAAAATACATAAAATCGCATACCTGTTTCCATGCCATTTTATCCTTATAAATAACCGATTTCCATTCCGCTTCACTTTTATCTAAAGAAACACCCAAGATTTCAAACCCTTTTGCTTTATATTTATTGTATAATGAGGCTAATAACTTGTTTTGATTTCTACAAGCGGGATGAACGCTTGTCCAAAAATCGATCAGCACCACTTTGCCTTTCAAAGCCGAGAGGGAAAATTGGGTTCTTGAGGTATCGGGCAATTTAAAATCCGGTGCCATTAAGCCGATACACAGGGTTTTTTCAATTTGTTTCTCTTCTTCCATGGTTTTCCTAATCTTTTCAACCGATTTTTTAAATTCAATGGCATGTGTATTTTCCGGATAGGCAGAGATTAGCGACATTGAAACCCTTTCAAATAATGAAAAATCTTTACGTTCTGAAAAAACATGTGAAGTTCCAAAATCCTGATAAAGAGCGGTTATGCATACCAAAGAATTCAAGTGCGATTCAATAAAGTTCTGCAAGAATTTTTTATGCTGAATGCGGATTAGAATATAATTAGAGTCCAATTGCCTTTTCACTTCAAGAAAATTTGGGCGATATTTATTGATTTCCAGCGTTTTTTTCAGGGAATCTACCTTTGTGTAACTTTCTTCCAACTTGTCGTTGATTTGTTTTAGCAATTCAGAGCCTTGAGAACCAGAGATTTGGTAGTTTTTTGCCAAGGCAGAGTAATCTCCAAAATATTCAACAGTCTCACCCTTACTGAGCACAAATGAAATGTGATTACTTGGACTCAGTGTGAGAAAATAAAATCCCGCTTCCTTAGGTTTATAGCGGAAAAAGAAACTTCCATCTTCTTTCAATTTAACAGAGTCTAGAGTAACCACTTCTTTGGGCGTAAGTTCTTCCAACTTCAGAAAACCTCCTTTTGAATTACTGAGTTTTCCTTTGACTACAAAATCATTTTCTCCTGCTTGCTTGCTTTGGCACGAAACCATAATCACTAAAAAGATTAGAGGGATGGAAAGTTTTTGTAATGCATGGGTAATTTTCATATTACAGTATATTGATAGGGCAAAGATAAAAAACTATCATTCATGGTAGAAACTTAAGATTTAAAACATGCATTTGGGATGTATATTTCAGAATTCTTCTCTCTGATTCCGGAGTCCAACCCCTTTATTTCATTTTAAAATAAAAAGAATGGATAAAAGTCTATAATAAAGTAGAATTAAAGAAAATTGGAATTTTAAAGATTTATTTTTCCTCAATTCCTTGAATTATCAAAAATCCTTTTAAATTTGTCAACCTGAGAAAATAATTAGAAAATCTCAAACCATTTTAATGAAGAAAAACGACCTTTTTTTTGCTTTATTGCTGATTATACTCTTGCTACCCTTTTTTATCAGCTCAGAGGTATATAATTTTTATTGTGCTTTTAATAAAGAGCATGGCATTGTAACCGGTTTCATTAAATTTGCTATTCTTTCTACGGTTGGAGAATCCATTGGTTTGAGAATAAAAAAGGGAGTCTACAACGAAAAAGGATTTGGTCTTTTGCCTAAAGCTTTGGTTTGGGGACTATTGGGTATTACGATAGTAGCTGCATTTTCAATTTTCAAAAATGGGGTACCCGCTTTTCTCGAGTACCTCAATCTTGCTGATGCAAAATCATCCTTAAAAGGAGACTTTTCCGGAACTAAATTTCTCACAGCCTTCAGTATAAGCTGTTGCATGAACATCGTTTTTGCCCCGGTGATGATGACTTTTCATAAAATTACCGATACTCATATTCATCAATGGAAAGGCTCTTTCCAAGCCTTTGCGCACCCCGTTCAATTTGGCGAAATTCTCAAAAACTTGGATTGGAAAGTGCAATGGGGCTTTGTTTTTGCTAAAACCATTCCTTTGTTCTGGATTCCGGCGCATACCATCACTTTTTTACTTCCTGATGAATTTCAAATTTTATTCGCAGCCTTGTTAAGTGTTTTTCTTGGAATCCTATTATCCATTGCCATTATAAAAGCCGAAAAAAATAAATTGTCAAATTAATTCAGATATTATCATGTTTGAGACCCCAATCCCACAAAACATTGTTAAAACCAAAATCATTGAAAGTAAGCTTCCGGCAGTTGGTAAAGCTTCCATCCGCGAAACCAAACGATTAATCGATGAAATTGAAAAAGAAAGCGGAATAAAATTTATTCGAATGGAAATGGGAGTTCCCGGAATACCGGCTTCCGAAATTGGTGTAAATGCCCAAATAGAAGCTTTAAAAAAGGGGGTAGCAGCTATTTACCCTGATATTGACGGAGTTCCTATGTTGAAAAAGGAAATTTCCCGCTTTGTAAAACTATTTCTCGACGTGGATGTTCCGGCTCACAATTGTATTCCGACGGTTGGATCTATGCAAGGCGGATTTGCATGTTTTATGACTGTGAATAGAATTTATAAAGAGAAAAATACCACCCTGTTCCTTGACCCGGGTTTTCCTGTTCATAAACAACAATGCAAAGTACTGGGCATTCCTTTCGAAAGTTTTGATGTGTACAATTACCGTGGGGATAAACTTCGCGAAAAACTGGAATCCTACCTCAAAAAAGGAAATATTTCTTCATTGTTGTACTCTAACCCAAACAATCCTTCTTGGATTTGCTTTACGGATAATGAGTTAAAAATTATTGCTGACTTAGCCAACAAATATAATGTGGTAGTGATGGAAGACTTGGCATATTTTTGCATGGATTTCAGGAAAGATTATTCCCAACCCGGAGTAGCTCCTTTTCAACCCTCCATTGCAAAGTATACCGATAACTTTATTCTGTTTATTTCCAGTTCAAAAGCATTTAGCTACGCCGGAGAAAGAATTGGAATGATGGTGATTTCTGATAAGTTATTCAACACCAGCGCTCCCGATTTGTTGAAATATTACAACTCGGATATGTTTGGAAGGGCCATGATCTTTGGTACGGTATATTCCTTAAGTTCAGGCACTTCACACTCGGCACAATATGCTTTGGCTGCCATGTTAAAAGCTGCCAACGATGGGAAGTTTAATTTTGTTGATTCGGTAAAAGAATATGGCGAAAAAGCCAAGGTCATGAAAAAAATGTTCTTGGATAACGGATTTGAAATTGTTTACGATAAAGATGAAGATTTAGAATTGGCAGACGGATTCTATTTCACCATTTCCTATCCGGGTTTCACGGGAGAACAGCTGATTGAAGAATTTTTATATTACGGGATTAGTGCCATTTCATTGGCCATTACCGGAAGCGAAAGAATGGAAGGATTAAGGGCTTGTGTTTCCCTGGTTAACCGAAATCAATTCCCCGATTTAGCTTATCGCTTACAAAAATTCCATCAACACCATTCCACTAAATTATAGTTATTAAAAAAGCAAAGGAATTCATTAAATTTTATTTTCTTTGCATTACCTAATAAATAGAAAAATATACTACCATGGCTAAAGTTAAAGGAGCTCTAATTATTGACATTGAACGCTGTAAAGGATGTGAAGTTTGTTTAGACGCTTGTCCTAGCACTGTTCTATCGATGTCAAAAGCTGTAAATAAAAAAGGTTACAAATACGTAATGGAATCTACGGATGAATGCACCGGCTGTATGAATTGTGCAATTGTATGTCCGGATGGCGCCATTGAAGTTTACAGAGCAAAATCTGCTGAATAAAAATCAATTAAACTTTGAAATATGCTGGTGTTTTCTTTCTAAAAGAAGATACTCAAGGCAAATTTCATGAGAATTTTTAAAAATAAATCCTCTACACATGAAAGAACTCAAATTAATGAAAGGGAACGAAGCTATTGCTGAGGCAGCTATCAGAGCAGGTGCTGATGCATATTTCGGTTATCCAATCACTCCCCAATCTGAAATTCTCGAATACCTCATGGCCGAAAAACCATGGGATAGAACCGGGATGGCTGTACTTCAAGCCGAAAGTGAAGTCGCTGCAATTAATATGGTTTATGGCGCAGCTTGTTGCGGTAAACGTGCTATAACTTCTTCATCCAGCCCGGGCATCAGTTTAAAAATGGAAGGTGTTTCCTATATTGCCGGCTCCGAGCTTCCTTGTGTAATCGTAAATGTGGTTCGTGGATGTCCGGGTTTAGGAACCATCCAACCCTCACAATCCGACTATTTCCAAGCTACAAAAGGGGGTGGACATGGCGATTATCGTTTGTTAGTGCTAGCCCCTGCATCTGTTCAGGAAATGTGCGATTTTGTTCCACTGGGTTTCGACTTGGCTTATAAATACCGTAATCCTGTGATGATTTTAACGGATGGTGTTATCGGCCAAATGATGGAAAAAGTAGAATTGTTTGAGCCCAGACCACGACTCACAGAAGCAGAAATTGTAAAAAATACCCCTTGGGCAACCACCGGAAGAACCGCCGATAGAGAAAGAAACATCATTACTTCTTTATATCTTGATCCTTATGTGCAAGAACGACATGTTTGCGATTTGCGCGATAAATATATCAAAATGCAAGAAGAGGAAGTTCGCTATGAAGAAATTTCTGTAGATGATGCTGATTATATTTTAGTGGCTTTCGGATCCAGCGCCAGAATTTGCCAAAAAACGGTAGATATGGCTCGCGCAAAAGGACTTAAAGTTGGACTTATTCGTCCGATAACCCTTTTCCCATTCCCATCAGAAGTGATCAATCAATTGGCCAAAAGAGTGAAAGGCTTCTTGGTGGTTGAAATGAATCTAGGTCAAATGGTTGAAGATGTTCGCTTAGCAGTGAACGGTCAAAATAGAGTTGAATACTTTGGTAGGTTTGGCGGTGTTATTCCAAATCCGGATGAAGTATTAAGTGCATTGGAACAAAAAATTATAGGAGGATAGGAATATGTTAACGAGAGAAGAAATAATTAAAGATGAAAATTTGGTTTATAAAAGAACTGAATTACTTACCGAAAAAGCCTTGAGTTATTGTCCCGGATGTGGACATGGAACTGCGCATCGCCTTATTATGGAAGTTATTGACGAAATGGGCATTCTTCCTGAAACGGTGGGTATTGCGCCAGTAGGATGTGCCGTTTTGGCTTATGAATTTATGCAATGCGATATGCAGCAGGCTCCTCACGGACGAGCTCCTGCAGTGGCTACGGGTGTAAAAAGAGTGATGCCTCATAAATATGTTTTTACTTACCAAGGAGATGGGGATTTAGCTGCTATTGGCACCGCAGAAACCATCCATGCTTGCAACCGAGGTGAAAACATTACCATTTTCTTTGTCAATAATGGAATTTACGGAATGACAGGAGGGCAAATGGCACCCACTACGCTCCCCGGTATGAAGGCCTCTACTTGTCCTTACGGCAGAGATGTAGAAATGATGGGCAATCCATTGAAAATCACAGAATTGGTTGCTCAGCTTCCGGGCGTTCGCTATGTAACACGCCAAGCTGTTCATACGCCTAATCATGTTCGTAAAACTAAAAAAGCAATTCGAAAAGCATTTGAAAACCAAAAACTGAATAAAGGATTATCTTTTATTGAAATTGTATCAAATTGCAATTCAGGATGGAAAATGACACCGGTTCAATCAAACAAATGGATGGAAGAAAACATGTTTCCTTTCTATCCCTTAGGCGACATTAAAGTACCGGCTGAATAAATCAAAAAAAACACTACCATGACAGAAGAAATTATTATAGCCGGATTTGGAGGACAAGGCGTCCTATCCATGGGCAAAATTCTCGCTTACGCAGGCGTAATGCAAAATCAGGAAGTTTCTTGGATGCCTTCCTACGGACCTGAAATGCGCGGAGGAACTGCAAATGTAACTGTAATCATCAGCGATGAGCGAATCAGCTCTCCTATTGTACACCAATATGATACTGCAATTATCCTAAACCAACAATCTATGGATAAGTTTGAAAGTACGGTAAAACCGGGTGGAATCTTAATTTATGACGGTAACGGTATTACTCGTCATCCTGAACGTAAAGACATTAATATATATAGAATAGATGCTGCTGATGAAGCTGCAAAATTGGGTATTTCGAAAGTATTTAACATGATAGTGCTGGGCGGTTTTCTTAAGCTTAAACCCATTATCTCACCTGAATTTATGAGAAAAGGCTTGGAAAAATCCTTACCCAAACGCCACCATGGACTCATCCCTGAAAATGAAAAAGCTATCGATACAGGAAAAGAAATTATATACGCTGTTCAGACACTTTAAAGGTATTCACTGTAAAATAAAAACCCTTCTCGAAATAACGGGAAGGGTTTTTTGTTGGCATCAGCTTCTTGCTATTTATTGACAATCAGTTTTATAGTCTTTTGCTCTCTTCCCGCTATGCATTTTACAAAATACAAACCTGACGACAAGTTTTGAGATGAGGCACTGAAAATATGATTTCCAATTCCCATTTCTTTGCTTGGAACCACATCTAAAACTTTTTGACCCAAGGCATTGTAAATGGAAACTTCTGTATTAGCCGCTTGTATTAAATCTATTGAAATCTGAATCACATTGCTTGTTGGATTTGGATACACAACAAACTGATTTTCGCTTTGGCTGGTTAAGGTGTTTACTCCGTTTACAGGGGTAGCTGGAGGAAATAAAATATAATCTATCCACGCTTTATCTTCTCCTGCTGCTGTGGAATAATCTTTTACGTATGTCCAACGGAAGGTATGAGTTCCTGCACTTACCGGATATGCTGACCGGCTCCAAGCAAGAGTGCCAGACCATTCATCTATATTTACATCATCGATAAAAAACTGTAGAAAATCATAAGTGGCTTCAGAAGAAACTTTCTTATAAAACGAAATGCTATCGTCTGATAAGACGTTCATTGAAATTTGAATCGATGAGGATTCATTGTCGAGTAAAGTATCTGTGCGGGCACAATATAATCCTTCATAAGGGAGTACATTTGAAATAACCCAAGGTTTTGAGCTTGCTTGAACCCAGCTAAACTTTGCAAAATTTCCACTTTCCCAATCTTCTGAAACCAATCCAATTAGGGTAGCAAAGGCTTTGGTGTTTTGATAGGGTGTGGCTGAAACGGTATAATTTAATGGGATATAAGTTCCTAAAGTAGCTGCACTGCTTGCAGTAACCGAAAAACTTGCCGTTCCACTGCCCCCTGTTGAGAGATTACCAATAGCAGAAGTGCTGTTGTTAATAGTAAGTAATGAACTTGTTGTTGATAAACTGCCAACCGTATTCAGAGCCGGGGTATGTCCATTATTGAAATTGGCAATGGTAATGGTTGCTGTTTCTCCAGGGTCAAGTCTGCCATTATGATTTCCATTGTCGTTAATGATCATATTTCCTGCAACTAAAAGCGGCGCATTCAAGGGAATAGAAAAGTTAGAAATCCACAAATTAGAGGAGGCATCGCTTACTTTTAGTGTGAAATTCACTACA
The DNA here is from genome assembly GCA_964543995.1 of uncultured Bacteroidales bacterium. Classification (GTDB taxonomy): domain Bacteria; phylum Bacteroidota; class Bacteroidia; order Bacteroidales; family CAIXTV01; genus CAIXTV01. Next base: position 11,025 of record CAZJBB010000001.1, on the reverse strand, counting down.
TGTTGGTCTTGAATGTAGTTCTTTACCTTATAGGAAAAAGCATTGGTTATCAACATGGTGTCATTTTGGAGAATACTCCCATAGGCTTGTGTGCTGTCGATAATGGTAACATTGGTATCGGCTGTAGACAAAATTGCAGATACATTATTGTCATTAATTCCATAATTTTTCAAGGTAACATTCAATGATACCAGTTCATTATAATCCGATTGATGATTGTTGTTCCCTGTGGGATCATTTTGAAAATGAGATTTATACATAACATATGGGCCGGTGGGTGTTTGAATATTTACAGTGCCCATGTGAGGTTGTCTGTTTTGTTTGGTTACAACCACATCGGCAGCTCCGGGAACAGTAAATGGATCAATGTTTAAGTTGCATACGCCCAAGGAATCGGCAAAACCGGCTCCATGCAAAACTCCATTCATAGAAACGGCAGCATAAGCATAAGGCTCAGTGGTAATACTAAAAGTATTTGCTGCCAAAGGAATAAAAGGAGCATAGGTACATAGCAATACCGGAGGAACACCAAAATATACCATTAAGGATGGATCGCCCATTAAATGGTAAATTTCCCAGTAATAACTTGCACTGGTTGAAGAACTTTGAGTTACAGCCAAATTACCGGCATGTACCATTTGTCCTTGGGTTACAAACCAATTCGCATAATTTTCTCCATGGGTATGAAAAGTTCTATCGTAAGAACCTAAGTTTGTGGCACTATATGTTGGGTTGGCACTAATGGCTTTTGATCCCACTCCCCAATAATAATCTTCGTTCCAGTAGGAACTGTTAGAGGCACCTATGTATCCAATGGCCCCCTTGTTTGAAGCTCTAAGAACGGATTCTCCAAAGCACTCCGCTTCATCAAACTTGTTAGTTAAGCAGCAATTACCTACCATTAACGGATATTTGTGGCTATTGGTAAGCGTTGCCACATCCGTTACTGAAAAACCTGGGTTTGCCCATCCCGCCGGGGAACCGTGCGCAGTATAATTTGCATATCCACAACCTTTATTTACATCTTGAATGATGCTAGCAGCTGCCGTTTCAGAAGCCGGATATAAATATGTATGAGAAGTGAGACCGTTTGAAGCATTAAAATAATACTGAGTTCCATAGTTTATTTGCCCATTCCCATAGGTGGGTGCATTACCTGCATCCACTCCGGCAATCATAACCACCTCATTCAAGAAGCTTGCATCCGGCATGAGGTATTTTTCATATTCCAAGGTTTTGTCTATCTGAGGTTGAAGTTCTGCCACCGTAGTAGCTGAAAACCGGCCATAATAGACTTCCGGTAAAAAATCGCCTGTATATTCACAATAGGGTAAATCGGTAGGATGGGTACCGGTGGTACCGGCAAAAGCAGGAATTTGTGCAATATCACCCACAAACAATACAAAAGAAGGTGCAGGGTCTGCTGAGGTTCCTGCATTATACAATCCCTGTAAGTATGATTTTATGGAAGCTGTGGTGGTTCCAACCAAAGGATTGTTGGTGTACGCTTCTATTACTTTAAATCCTTTTTTGGTTTTCCATTGAACAAAGGGTTGAAGTGTTGCTTGGAATATGGGATCAGAAACAATAACATATTTTACCGGACCTTTAGTAATCAAATCCTTGTTTTGTAATGGCTTGAAATTTAACACCAAGGATTGTGTGGCATCAAAGTAAGGGGAATCATTTTTCTTTTTCAGGGCAATAGTAGCCGCTTCATTGCCATTCATGAAATTAATTTCTATGATTAAATCATGGTAAATCATCAAAGAATTTTTAACCGGATTGTAGCGAAAGGGACAAATATTCAAACGTGCCAGATTTAAGCCTCTCATAATCCCAATTTTTTCAATTTTCACCAACTCCGATTCTAAATATGCATTGGTTGCATAAGCAGCTAAGTTTTTTACCAATTCCTGAACTTGAGTATTACTTTTAGCCACCGGTGCCTGAGCAGGGAACAATTGATGGATAATTCCATAATCAACCAGCTTTATCTCTTCGGTAGTGTAAGATTTAATTTTATAACTGATATTGGCACCCACAGGAAACTCAATTAATGATTTTTTCACCGGCAACATGGGCATGCCAATTTTTTCGGAAACGGCGTACCCTTGCGCTGACAATTGAATATAGTTTCCTTTTGACGTATTTAGGGTGTTAAAATTCAAATCGGATATGGAGTTTTTTACCGTCAGTTTCTGAAAACTATTCTCTAATATTAGCAACTCTTGCTTTGTGGAGTTGTTAAAATGAATATTTCCGGCATGAGAAACCACGGAAATAACAAAAATGAATATAAAAAGGAAGGAAAAAATAACATGCTTTTTCATGATGGTGGATTTAGGTATAACAAAGATAATCAGAATTTAGGACTTCGACAAAAGGAACAAAAACATATAGACAACAATATAACGAAAAAGGTTGCCTTTTCAGCAACCTTTTCTTTAATACTTTATTGATTTTTAAGCTAAAACGCTGTTTTAGTCAAACGGTTATCTTCAAACAACAAAACTGTTTTGGTTGAAAAATCGAAACTGGCATTTTTTTGAAATTTATGAGTAGATGATAAACCAAAAGTGGTCATGAAATAGTCTTCTCCAAAACCATTTTTATCTGCCTTTACAATGGCTCCGGTTTGTGCATCCACAGTCTGAAACTCTTTTGTGCCCACAATCATTACATTATTATTGGCTTTAGCTATGTAATAAAAGTCTTTCTTACTTTCAACATTCCAGAGAACTTTGCCGGTTTCTAAATCAAATGAGGTTACACAAAATGGGTCAAGCAATTTCCCTATACCGGTGTTATTCATCACTTCAAAATAATTCAAACCACCAAACTGAATGGCTACTGATTTACCTGTAATGACGGCAACTGGGGCGCAATTCTTCTTTTTCAATTTTTCAGTGCTCCAAATTTGTTTTCCTGAATTTTTATCCATCATTTTTATGCATAAGTCTCCTTGGGTGCGATCCGCAATTAAAATTCCATTTGAAGTAACTATGGGTTCAAAAATGCCATTGGTATAGTGTCCAACACCCCAGCTATAATAAGGAACAAAAGGAATATTGTAAAGCAATTTACCGCTACCTATTTCAAAAACTTCAATCCCTTCCGTTTTCAGCATTACCTTGTTTTCGAAGGTTTGAATGGTAGCATAGTAGTTTATTTTATTGGTGTTCATATACATGGGCGTTTGAGGCGATTTATTGGCCGATTTTACTTTCCATAAGAACTTACCTTCTTTAAAATTGAAGGCACTGATATAAGAAACTTCTTCTGAAACTCTATGGTGAATAAATACGTTTGCGGTTTCAATATCCATTAAATTATAAATTGGGGTACCTTCCATTTCGTTGGTAAGCAAAACCTTACCGGTTTCAACACTCAAAATACGAAATAGGTTTGTTTTTTCTTTTTTCCTTTTATTATATACACCAAAATATTTTCCTGAGGATATCAGATAGAGGTTTTCTATTTTAATTCTTTCCTTTTCTTGGTCTAAGGTCCAAAGAATTTTACCTTCCGATAAACTCAAACAAGTTAAGGTGTTATTTTCTTTTCCTTTGTTATCCGAAACCAACACATAATCATCGTTAATGATCAATGCTTTGTCTTCGTTATCTAAAGCCCCAAAAGATTTGTTTTCCCATAATAATTTCCCGGTTTTAATATCCAAACAGCTCACGGTATTCGCATTGCAAATCACTATTTTGCTGAGTGATTCATTTGAATAGGCATCGGATCCTTTTACCACTGTGGAGCCTAAATCTTTGTATGCTTTATCCAAAATCATTTTCCCATCGGATAACTGAACTACATTAAGGTTCTTACTTCCGGCATATACGGCAAATTCTTTATTTAACCCAAAGCCAATATGAGAACCGGTTGTCAATTTGGTTTCATATACTTTTTGAGCTTGTGACGAAAGAAACAGGGTGCAAGCAGCACTCAATAATAGAAAAGTTTTCTTCATTTATTTGATATTTAAAGGTTTAATTAAAACGGTAGATCGATTTTAAAACAATGTATGTAACGAATATACTCGTTTTTGATTTTCATGATTTTGATTTTGCAAAATTATGAAATTATTTCAATAATATATATCTAAATTGATGACATATGTGTAGGCAAGTTAACCAAATGTGTATATTTATCTATAGAAAGTTGAAACTCTTTGTAATCTTTATTAAAATCCTTTAATCATCGTAATATGACATTTTTGTTCTTCAATCATTTAAGCCTATACTGTTGCTCAGAAAATTATAATTTCGTAATTTCGCTTGTATTATGGAAAACATCATCTCCCCAACGCTCGAAGTATGCTTGTTTCAAACCGATTTGGCGTGGAATCAGCCCAAAATCAATCTTTCCAATATTGAAAAAGCTATTAAAACCCTTAACCATGCTGTCGATTTAATAGTACTCCCCGAAATGTTCAACACGGCTTTTGTGATGAATCCTTCCATCATCGCCGAAAAACCGGGGGGTAGCACCACCCTTTGGATGCAACAACTGGCAAAAAAGCACCAAACTGTGGTTGCCGGTAGCATTTGTATTGAAGAAAATGCTCGTTTTTATAACCGTTTTTTAGCGGTTTTTCCGGATGGCAGGATCTTTCAATATGACAAAAAACATTTGTTCCTCTTGGCAAATGAAACCGAATATTTCACCAAAGGAAACCAAAGCATCACTTTCGAGATACAAGGGTGGAAAATCAAACCATTGATTTGTTACGACCTGCGATTCCCGGTTTGGAGTAAAAACCAATATCATGAGGGCGAATTTGAGTACGATTGCCTTATTTATGTAGCCAATTGGCCTACTTTTAGAAGCTATGTCTGGAAAAGTTTATTGGTAGCCAGAGCCATGGAAAACCAAGCTTACGTGATTGGTGTAAACCGGGTTGGCAAGGACGGCAATGGGATTCCCCATACCGGTGATTCTATGGTATTGGATCCCAAAGGCAAAACCGTTTTTGCTGCACCCGAAAATCAAAATATCCTACAATGCGTTACTTTACAGCATGAAGTTTTAAAAACCACCCGAAAGGATATCGATTTGGGTTGGGACTGGGATGAATTTGAATTTAAGAATTAAAGGATATTCGTCTCGAAAAACTAGGATTCCACAACCCTGCTTTTCCTCACTGCCTTGAAATACCTGAAACTCGAAATCAGCAAAGCCAAGCCCATGCAAATATAAACCACGGCCAAATAATGCCTTGGCAAAGAAGAATTCCGGATAACATGCCCCATAGAAATCATTAATATGATTAGAAAATAACTTTTGATGGGCATAAAAGTAAAGACGTTTGGGTGATCGTGTAATTTAGAAATGCGGCTGAGGTTTTTATCCACAATTTTCGTAAATCCAAAGTAATACACCACTATGCCTAATAGGACACCTAAACTTGCAAAAACCCAGTTATAATCTTTTTCGAACTCAATTACCCATCGAGAGGCAAAAATGATAAGTCCGCAGCCTACACACATCCAGATGACTCCGGCAGTAATAATCAGTGTTTTTTTTCTTGGGGTCATGCATTTAATTTTAATACCATCTCTTTCCCTTGTTGAATACGATCGGCCATCCCAATTCCGTCTTTCAGATTCCCTCCTATAATCAACCCCGGATATTGGCTTTCTATATTCTTTACCGTTTCAAAACGCTTGCCACTTTCAACACCGTATTGAGGAATGGCTTTTTGATGCCGGATGATCTTTAACAAATCAGGACGAAAAGTGTTCAACCCCAATAAGGATTTGCATTCTTTTTCAACGATGGCTTCAATTTCACTATCCGATTTTGATATTAAATCCTGCCGACTCACGCCTCCAATAAATACTGAAAACAAAGCACCCTCTTTGGGGTTTCTATCGGTAAACAAAGAAGACATGTAAAGTACCCCCAACAAATCTCTTTTTTCCTTAGAGGGTATCAATCCTCCAAAACCATCCAAGGAAATACCTTCCCAACGGTTAAACCCTATGGCTAATTCAATGACTTTGGTGTACAATAAGGAAGTTATGGCGTCCATGTCGGTTTTTGCTACAAATGGCAGCATATTTTCCAAGGCATAGGCTCCAACCGTTGTAATGACCTGTGGAGTTGAAATTTCAACTTCTTCACCCTTAGAGTCAATATAACTCACTATAAATTGATTTTCGAATGGAGTTACTTTTATATGTTGGGCTCCCAACACAAAGTTTTCTTTACCCGAAGTCTGATACAATGCTTGGATTAGGGATCCCATTCCTCCTTCGAAAGAAAAGACCTTACGACTCACCTTTTTCTCCAATTCAGACTTTTTCACGAAGCTTTTTTTGATGGAACCTCCAATTAAACTGCCATAGTTTTGCTCTAAATTATAGAGTTTCGGCAAAGCATATTTAGGAATCAGATAATGAGGATCTCCGGCATAAACTCCTTTAATAAACGGGTCGATGGCATATTCAAGAAAACTATTTCCAAGACGTCTTTTCACAAAAGAGGATAAGGTTTCATGTGGGTCCTTCCCTCTATTTCTGAAGGGTTCACCCAACACCCTAAATTTGTCTTTTAATGAAAACAAAGGAGTTTTTACCGCATCCATGAAACCCATGGGCAAATGTTCCCACCGACCATTTTTAAGGATAAACCTTTTGTTTACTGTTTTTCCGGGTATTTCCAATTGGCAACTTGTTGCCAGGTCCTCAAATAGTTCTACCACTGCGGTATTCCCTATGACCCCGGTATTGGGACCTTCTTCAAATAAAAACCCATTTTCAATCGTCGTTTTAATAACGCCCCCAACTTGGTTTTCTTTCTCTAAAACAATGAATTTCTTATTGCGTTTATGCAGATGGTAGGCAGAAGTAAGTCCGGTAAGTCCGGCGCCAATAAGCACGGTATCGGTTTTCATTTCTATTTTATTACTCATGTTCGGAAAGAATTAGGTCTTTAAAAACGTTAATCAACTCGGTTTTGGCAAGGCCCAGATGTGCCCTTTCAATATGTTGAATATGCAATTCCTTTTTTGCATAAGGAATAATGTCTTTATCCAAATCATACAAGGTCTCTAAGTTTTCATTGATAAAGCTGATGGGAATGAGCAGCATGTTTCTATTCAAAGGAGAAAGTTCTTTTAATAATTCCTTAGTGTCGGGTCCCACCCATTTTACTTTGCCTATTTTTGACTGAAAGGAAAGTTTATACTCCAAACCTAACGCATTGGCAATACTCGCTGCAGAAGCTTGAATTTGGTCTACGTACGTATCGCCTTTACTTACATTTTGTTGCGGAATGGCATGGGCACTAAAAACCAGTAACGGATTTTTAAAAGCATGCTTTTGCAAACTTTCTTCAATCAGTATCCCCCACCATTTGATAAAGCCTTGATGGTGATAAAACGGCTTGATAACACGGATGTTGAGTTTTGGAAACTTAGGTTTTAACCATTGGATTTCGGAATTCACACTTCCTGTGGTTGAAAAAGCAGATTGAGGATACATGTTTAAAACAAGGATGTCTTGAATGCCTTTCTGCTCAAAATATTCAAGGCCATTTTTAATGTTGGGCAAAGTATAGGAGGATGCTGCAAAAACATCATAAGCATTTCCTAATTCCTGAGCCAATGAGGCGCAAATATAATCCATGGACGCTTTGAGAGGAGAACCACCAATAAGCTCATATTTTGCCCAAGAATTTTTATAGCGGGTATTGCTAATTAAACAACTCAGTAGGTTGCGTATCATCCTGGGAGCAGGAATAATGGCGGGATCCTTAAACATATTTTGCAAAAAGTACTTCATTTCCTGTTGTGAGGAAGGAGAACCCATGTTGATGAGCAGAACCCCTTTCATACGGTTTTTGAAAATTGAGAATCCTGAATACTGAGCATGGGATCGAACACCATGGCCACATTTCGTACTACCAACATTCCATCGGAGCTTACTCTTAAGACCTCCTCATTAAATTCCACCAGACCGTCGGCAATAAACACTTCCAGTTTTTGGGCATCAAAAGCTGTGATTTCCTTTATCTTATCTGTTGAAACATCAAAACGATTGGCAATTTCTTTGAAATCGAGAAATCCATTGCACATAATTTCATTGATAACTTCTCTAATCACAATTTCATTATCGGCCACCATGAGACCTTTTTCAACAGCAAGTCCTTCTTTTTCAACTCTTTTAATGTATTCATGCAGATTCTTTACATTTTGGATATAGGTACTCCAAAGTTGAGAAATGGATGAAGCGCCAAAAGCATATACCTGACCCGTGGTCTCCCTAGTGCAATATCCTTGGAAATTACGATGCAAATTTTTCTGGCTCTTTGCAATCGAAAGTTCATCGTCGGGTTTTGCAAAGTGATCCATGCCAATGGATTCGTAACCGGCAGCGCTGATTTCATTGATTGCCAAAATGAGCATATTGATTTTTTCTTCAGGGGTTGGCATACGATATTTCTCCAAGTTTTTTTGTAAATCGTTAAACCAAGGAACGTGTGCATACGAAAAGGTAACAATTCTATCGGGCGACAAGCTGATGGCTTTTTCAATGTTACTTTTAAATCCATCAATGGTTTGGGTGGGTAAACCATATACCAAATCGATATTAAAGCCTCTGAAATTGTTTTTACGAATACGAGCTACCACTTCTTCGATAGGATATTTTGAGGGTTGACGATGAATGGCTTCCAATACATCGATACAAAAATCCTGAATGCCCAAGCTAATTCGGTTGAACCCCATCTTTGCCAGAGCATCTATATCTTCCATCTCCAAATAAGCAGGATTGCATTCAATGGCTACTTCGCAATTGGAACTTAAGCTAAAATTGGATTTAATTTTTTGGATTACTTCATTCAAGTAATCGAATGAAATGGAATTGGGTGTACCCCCACCCCAGTGAATTTGACTCACTTTTCGGTTTTTATCGATGAATTTGAAAACGCTATCCATTTCTTTCAAAACACAATCTATATATTTTCTGATGGTTTCTTCATTCTCAAAAGCCGTGGTATTGCATCCACAGAAATAGCAGCGCTGTGGGCAAAAGGGAACATGTATGTAGATTGAAATGCTTTCCGGAAGTTCGGTGTTCGATTTCACTAAACTCTCAGTGAAGTTCTCTATAGAAAATCCCGATTGAAAAGAAGTAGCCGGAGGATAGCTGGTGTATCTAGGACCCGGTTTGTTATATTTATCGATGAAATTGGAGGTGATATTCATGGGGGTTAGTTATTGGTTATTGGGTTAATGAGTTATTTAGAATTTTCTGATTGATTTGGGGGTTAGCCATTGTTGGTTTATTAGAAGTAAACTTCTTTCGGAGGACTGCACTTCCACCTTGTACAAATGTATCTGTAAAGGACAAAATTCCAGCTATTGCAACCCACTTTTTACCTGCTGTTATATTATGTCCGAATGTAGTCATAGTCCAAAAGATATTGCCATTATCAAAACAATACCTGTCCCAATACCCAACGAAATCAACATAGATTTTTTGTCAATTTGATAAGCTTTTCTAAGATTTACTTTACACAAAGTCCAAGTCAGTCCACCGAAAACTAAAAGTGTTCCAATATAAAGTATCGGTGAAGTTGTTGGAATAAGTGTATCAAGCACTGGCACATCTGTTGGTTTGCGATGAAGCTCCAATATGAACAATGGAATTGTGCTTGCTGTGGTGTATGAAAAAAATATTGCCGCAAGTTTCCAACCAATTTTTTTCCTAAACCAAAATAGAAGTCCTGCTGTCGGCAAAATGATGAATGGAAGAAAATACAAAACCATACTAAAGTCCCATTTGCTAAAGTTATCGGTAAACATGAATTTGAGGATAGCAAACCCTTTGTAAAGTTGGTAGAGAAAAAGCACACCAATAAAAAGAGAAATGAGTATTATTAATTTGTTAGTGGTCGGTGTCTCCTTTTGAATTGGGTTAAAGGTGTCGGCAAGCGAAGAGCCAACAGATTTAACTTTATTTTCAATGCTCTTAACCTTTTGTTGTTTGGTCGTAATGTCCTGTCGTCTTAAATCTTGTTTTGCTTTTGCATCTCTAAGTTGTTCAGGTGTCAGTTGTCTGATATCAATTTCAAGTCGTGCCGCCTCAACCGCAGATGGCTGGTAGTTGCTAGGATTGTCAATGATGTCAAGCAACAAATCTGTTGACCAAGTTTTGTAAAGAGTTGCAAAGTTATTTTCTTTCATTTCTTGTCAGTCGGTTTAAGTTTGCATTGTTGCCCAATAATGGCAGGTAACTTCTGTCTTCGGTCTTCATTCCAAAACTAATAAAACTACCCATCAACCATTAACTTAATAATCAATAACTAATCCCTATTCCAATTCGCATTCTTCACCCATTCCACCACAAATTTCACATTTTCAAACAAATTATCAGGCATTAAACCATGGCCGGTATTGAAGATCCATTTGTATTCTGTTTTCCCGAAATCCAGGAACTTAGATAATTCTTTTTCAATGATGCTTTTATCTTCCACCGAAAATACCCTTTGGTCGATATTTCCTTGAACACCTACTTTGGCATCAATCATTTTGCGAGCAACGCTTAAAGGCATTTGCCAATCGACACTTATAAAATCAGCCACATCTTGATTCATTTTCGATAATCCATCTCCTAAGCCTTTAGGGAAGAATATGGTTGGAACATTTTTGGCTCTAACTGCATTGGTAATTCTATTAACATAAGGCATTACCCTTTCAATGTATTGGTCGGATGGAATTAATCCGGCATGGGTTTCGAACAATTGAAAAGCGTCTATGCCATGCATGGCCTGTGCAGTGGCGTAATGAATAGACAGTTCCGTAATGATTTCAAAAATTTCGGCAGTACGCTTTGGGTCGTTATAAAATAGTTTAATCGACTTTGAGAAATTGTGGTTTGCGCTATTTCCTTCTACCATATAGCAGAATGTGGTAAAAGGGGCTCCACAAAACCCAATTAAAGCAACATCTTCCGGTTTTTGAACAGATCGGAAGAGCACACGTCTGAACTCCAGTCACCTGAAGCTATC